>JBEGVG010000100.1:0-7644 GCA_041178445.1 Pseudomonadota bacterium
TTCCGGGTGGTTGGCGTCGATGAGCATGCGCTTGGTCATGAAATTCTCCGGCGCGCGCGCGAATGTTGCCGGCGGCACTGTGTGCGGCGGGCGGGAAAGAGCGGCGCGAATTGTTGGTGGAAAGGACGCGCGCAAACCCATCCGTCGAAACGGCCGTTGAGGCCGGGACAGCGTCGGAGGGGAGCGCAAATTTGATAATCATTGTTACTTCGAAGGCCCATGGGTCCGCTGGCGGACCTGGAGCAAAGGGGATTACCTGAAGGCCGTTGTGCTCGCGTTGCTCGCGGGGCTTACCGGGCTGATCAGGGCGGCGCGGCAGCCGCGAGAATCGCAAGGCGCTGCCGGACGCAGATTTTGTAGGGTGCCGCCAAGGTTTCAACAAGCGATTAATGGGCGATTTTGTGACAGGGCATCGACCCCGTTAAAATATCTATATAAAACAATAACTTATCAGTTTCTGGACCACAGCCGCAGCAAATTGTTGCGTACGGCGTCCAGCCGGATGCGGTTTTCCCAGCGCATGTTGAGCCCTTCCAGAGCTGCCACCTCGCTGAGGTCGTAAAGCTGGGTCCGCTGGAACTCGTCCGGCACCATGCTTTCGATGAAGGTGATGGAGACCAGCCGTGTGCCCCGGCGTACCGGGGTTACCTCATGCAGCTGAGTGGAGGGATAAACCACCAGGCTGCCGGGTGTGCCCTTGATCACCACTGGCTGGGTGCCCAGGTGCACCACCAGCTCGCCGCCGTCATAGCTTTCCGGCGGGTTCAGCCACACCGTCGCCGAAAGGTCGGAGCGCCGCAATTCGTTGCCGAAACGCATATGCGACGTGTCGGCATGCGCGCCATAACTCATCCCGACTTCGTAGCGGGCCAGAAGCGGCGGCGCGATATGGATGGGGTAGGCGAAATTGTGGAACGCTTCGCAGGCGGCGAAAGCCTCGGCGACGATGGCCGAGGATTCGGCATAGCCGGGATCGGCGTGGGAGGCCTGCAGGTTGTTCTTGGATTGGTTGGCGGGATTGGAAATCCGCCCGTCCACGAAATTGACCTTGGCGGCGAGGGCGGTCAGCCGCGCCACCGCCTCCGGACTTAAAAAATCTTTTATTTCCAGAAACATCCCTGACCCCCTGGCGCGGGAACACTAGCAAAAGCACCGAAGCGAAACAAATCGCGTGCTAGGCTTGCCCCTTCAAGATTCGGAAAGACAACGTTGCGCGTCTTGCTCGTCCTTTTCTTTGTCGCCGCGGTCCTGGCGCCGGCCGTCCTGATGGCTCAGGGCGATGATGCCATCGGCCGGCTGCTGCGCCAGTCTCAAGGTAACCTTCCCGCCGCGCCGCCCAAGCCTGTTCCTCCGCCGGGGCCCGGGCCGGTGATCGGCGCCAAGCCCCAGGGTCCGTTGCCGATCGTGATGAGCGCGCGCATCGGCGAGCATGACGACCGCACCCGGCTGGTGATTGAGCTTTCCGATCCCGTCAATTTGCGCGCCTTTGCGCTGGCCAATCCCGACCGGGTGGTGATCGACATGCCGGACGTGTCGTGGCGGCTGGGCGCGCCGCCGCGTCCCAGCGGGTTTGGCGGCATCAAGTCCTATCGCTACGGCCAGTTTCGTGCCGGCAATGCGCGCATGGTGATCGACCTTAACCAGCCGGTGTCGCTGTCGGACACGCTGGTGCTTCCGCCATCCTCTGGTTTCGGCTACCGGGTGGTGATCGATCTCTTCCCCACCACCCGCCCCAAATTCGACGCCAATGCCGGCTGGCCCGCGGATTTGCGAAAACGCGAAACCGATGCCGAGCGCCTGGCGGCGATGATCGCCGCGCAACAGACGCCGCCGGCGCGCGCCGCCGGCAAGAAGATCATCGTGCTGGATCCCGGCCATGGCGGCATCGATTCCGGCACGGTGGGCGTCAACGGGTTGATGGAGAAGGACCTGGCGCTGGCGGAAGGCCTGATCCTGGCGCGGGTGTTGCGGGCGCGCGGTTATAGCGTCTTCCTCACCCGCGAGAATGACACCTTTGTTCCCCACCGTCAGCGTGTCGCCATCGCGCGGACCCACAAGGCCGACCTGTTTATCTCCCTGCACGCCGATTCCCATCCCGATCCCAGCACCACGGGCCTTTCGATCTATACCCTCAGCGATGGGCGTTCCGACCGTGAAGCCGCCGCGCTGGCCAGGCGCGAGAACCAGTCCGATGTCATCGCGGGCGTGGACCTGTCGGGCAGCAACAATCCGGTGGCGCCGATCCTGATCGACCTGGCCCAGCGCGATACGATCAACAAATCCTCCCGCTTCGCCACCACGGCGATCAAGCAACTGTCTGGGGTCACGGACATCCTGGCGCGCCGGCCACATCGCAGTGCCAGCCTGGCGGTGCTGACCGCCCCCGATGTTCCGGCGGTGTTGATGGAACTTGGATACCTGTCCAATGCCGATGACGCACGTCAGATGAACACCGCGGCATGGCGTGCCCGGGTGGCCGAGGGCATCGCCGATGCCGTGGATGCCCAATTTGCAACAAAATAGGGATCAAAGGTGACATTCCGGCAGGCCCTGAACCCTTTCCAAGCCTCTGTCGGACCTTTATGAATCCGTTCGCCCCATGCAGAATCTGCTTCCCCGTCTTTTGAAATGGCTCGGCCTCACGGCCGCCGCGCTGGCTGTCCTGGCGGGCGGTGCGCTTGCGATCTATCTGGTCACCATTACCCGCGATCTGCCCAGCGTGCAGACGCTGCAGGATTACACCCCGCCCATCACCACCCGCGTCTATGCCGGTAACGGCACAGTGCTGGGCGAGTATGCCCGCGAGCGGCGGATATTCATTCCCGTCACCTTCATTCCCAAGCTGGTCAAGGAAGCCTTCACCAGTGCGGAGGACCGCAACTTCTACAGCCATCCCGGTATCGATCCGTCGGGCATCCTGCGCGCGGCAATCAAGGATGTCGGGCTGGTATTGCAGAGCCGCCGTCCCCAGGGAGCTTCCACCATCACCCAGCAGGTGGCGCGCAACTTCCTGCTCAACTCCGAAGTGAAATTCAGCCGCAAGATCCGCGAGGCCATCCTGGCGGTGCGCATCGACGCCACATATCCGAAGGAAAAGGTATTGGAGCTGTATCTGAACGAGATCTATCTCGGTCAGAACTGCTATGGCATCGGGGCCGCGACGCTGAATTATTTCGGCAAGTCGCTGGACGAATTGTCCATTGCCGAAGTCGCGTTCCTGGCGGCGCTGCCCAAGGGCCCGGCCAATTACGATCCGCGCCGTTACCATCGGGCGGCGGTGGACCGGCGCAACTGGGTCATCTCCCAGATGCATGACAATGGCTATATTACCGCCCAGCAGGCCGCCGCCGCCAAGGCCGAGCCGCTGGTGACCCAGACCCGTGCCCTGGGCAGCCAGGCCGCTGACGTCGATTACTATGTCGAGGAAGTGCGCCGCCTCCTGATCGGCCGCTACAAGGCCGAAGGCCTGTATGACAGCGGGTTGCAGGTGCGCGCCTCGCTGGACACCAGACTTCAGAACTATGCCGTCAATGCGCTGCGCTCGGGGTTGGTGCGCTATGACCGCCGTCATGGCTGGCGCGGCGCCAAGAAGACTGTCGATCTCGCCGACTGGAAAAAACAGCTGGGGGCGCTGCCCAATGAATCGGGCATCGAGACCTGGCGGCTGGCGGTTGCGCTGGAGTATCTGGGCAAGGATGTCCGCATCGGGTTCGCCGATGGGACCACCGGCACGCTGACCTATGACGGATACAAGTGGGCGCGCAAACAGTTGCCGGGCGCCACCACGGGACCGCCACCGACCACCCCAGGGCAGGTGCTCAAGCCGGGTGGTGTTTTCTATGTCGAGGTCCAGCCGGCGCCCGCCAAGCCGGGCGAATTCGGTCTGCGCCAGGTGCCGGAAATCAACGGCGCCATTGTGGCGATGGACCCCCATACCGGCCGCGTGCTGGCGATGTCGGGCGGGTTCTCCTACGCCTCGTCGCAATTCGACCGCGCCATGCAGGCCCAGCGCCAGCCCGGCTCTTCCTTCAAGCCCTTCGTTTATGCCGCCGCGCTGGACAATGGCTATACGCCCGCAACCCGGGTGCTGGATGCGCCCTTTGAGCTGGATCAGGGGCCGGGCTTGCCGGTCTGGCGTCCCAACAATTTCGAAGTCGGCCAGTATCTGGGGGAGACCACGCTGCGCCGCGGGCTGGAACTGTCGCGCAACGTCATGACGGTCCGGCTGGCGCACGAAGTGGGCATGAACAAGGTGGTGCAGTATCCCATACGCTTCGGCGTCTATGACAAGCTGCCGCCGCTGCTGGCCAATTCGCTGGGTTCCTATGAAACCACGCTGTTGAAAATGGTCACCGGCTATTCGGAATTAGTCAATGGCGGCAAGAAGGTCCTGCCGTCGCTGGTGGACCGCATCCAGGATCGCAACGGCAAGACGATCTGGCGGCATGACGCGCGCAAATGCGAGGGTTGCAACGATGCTGTCTGGCGCGGCCAGCAGGAGCCGCTGCTGACCGACACCCGCGAGCAGATCATCGATCCGCGCACCGCCTATCAGGTCGTCTCCATGCTGCAGGGCGTGGTTCAGCGCGGCACCGCGGCCTATTCGGTAGGCACGCAGATACCCAAGCCCCTGGCGGGCAAGACCGGCACATCCTCCGATGCCAAGGATGTCTGGTTCGTCGGCTTCTCCCCTGATCTGGTCGCGGGCGTGTTCGTGGGCTTCGACAATCCGCGCACCCTGGGGCCGAACGAGCAGGGCGGCACCGTCGCCGCGCCGATCTTCCGCGATTTCATGAAAGGCGCCTTGGCGGACGCCCCGGCCACGCCCTTCCGTGTCGCGCCGGGCATTGAAATGATACCCATCGATTATCGTACCGGCACTCCGGTTTCGCCCGGCACGCCTGGCGCCATCATGGAGGCCTTCAAGGCCGGCAGCGCCTTCACCGATCCCGGGCCGGTTATCGGCGCCGAGGAATATGTGGCGGCGCCGCCCGCGCCCAACCAGCCGCCGCCTGCATCCGTGGGTGAGGGTACCGGTGGACTTTACTAGTGAGCTGCGGCGCGCTTTGCGCGTGAGCAGGTCCAGTGGACCTGCGAAAACAAGCGAACGCCGCGAGCTTGGGCGAGCGGCCGGCGGAAACAAGCTTTACCTTCTCTTGTGATCTCCTATATATCCGCGCCATGCGTCCTGAAATCAGCCGCGCCGCCGACGACATCCAGCAGGCCATTGCCCTGCTGAGGAGGCATCTTTGACTGGGATGTCGCCAATCGCCGCCTGGACGAACTGAACGCAAGGGCCGAAGACCCCGCACTGTGGAATGACCCGACCAACGCGCAGAAGCTGATGCGCGAGCGCCAGAAGCTGGAATCCTCGCTGGGCTCGTTGCGCAAGCTGGAAGCCGAACTGGCCGATGCCCGCGGCCTGATCGAGATGGCGGAAGCCGAAAATGACGCGGCCATGGTGACGGACGCGGAAAATTCCCTGCTGGCGCTGAACAGGCGCGCCGAGCAGATGCGGCTGGAATCCATGCTGTCGGGCGAAGCAGACGGCAATGACAGCTATATCGAAATCCATGCCGGGGCGGGCGGCACCGAAAGCCAGGACTGGGCTTCGATGCTGCTGCGCATGTATACGCGCTGGGCCGAACGCCACGATTACAAGCTGCAACTGATCGAGGAAAGCGAAGGCGAGGGCGCGGGCATAAAATCCACCACCCTGCTGATCAAGGGGCCAAATGCCTATGGCTGGCTGAAAACCGAGGCCGGAGTGCACCGGCTGGTGCGGATTTCACCTTTCGATTCCAATGCCCGGCGGCATACATCTTTTTCGTCGGTCACGGTCTATCCGGTGATCGATCAGTCCATCAACATCGAGATTCCGGAAAAAGACGTGCGCATCGATGTCTATCGCGCCAGCGGCGCGGGCGGCCAGCACGTTAACAAGACCGAGAGCGCGGTGCGCATCACCCACCTTCCCACCGGTATTGCGGTGGCCAGCCAGTCCGAGCGTTCGCAGCATCAGAACCGCGCCATCTGCTGGGACATGCTCAAGGCGCGGCTGTATGAAATCGAGCTGCAGCGCAAGAAGGACGAGACCGGCGCCTTTGTCGGCGAGAAGAAGGAGATCGGCTGGGGCCACCAGATCCGTTCTTATGTATTGCAGCCCTATCAGCTGGTGAAGGATCTGCGTACTGGCGTGGAAAGTCGCACGCCCAGCGACGTTCTGGACGGCGATCTGGACCCCTTCATGGCTGCCGCATTGGCACAGGAAGTCGGCGGCAAACCGCGTGAAAAAATCGAAGATATCGAATAGCGGCTGTTTGGTTTAGCCGGTAACAGGGCTCAGGGGCGCGAACAGCGCCTGAGCCTAGGGCTTTTCCGCTTCGAAGCTGCCGGTGGATGCGGCGGGACGCTGCGCGTCTCCCAGCGGGTTGTCGGAATGACGGCAATTGCCTTCAAAGAAGGCCCCGGATTCCACCGCAAAGGCTTCGTGCAGGATGTCGCCTTCGACATGGCTGGTCGCGGCCAGCAGGACCTTGCGGGCGCGGATACGGCCCATCACCTTGCCGCGCACCGTAACGTCTTCGGCATAGATCTCGCCATGGATTTCGGCCTTGTCGCCGATCACCAGACCGACGCTGCGCACATCACCTTCGACGCGGCCATCGATCTGGATGTCACCGGACGAAACCAGGGTGCCGTTGATCACCATGTCGGCGCTGATGATGGAGGGGGCGGAAATCTGGCGGGGGTGCTTGGCGGCGTTCACCGGGGCGGCGACGGGCTGGGGCGCGGGAGCGTCTTTGCTTTTGCTAGAAAACATTGCGGCCGGCATCGATGAAGTTATTGGGATTCTTCACGACATTGTCATACCAGACTTCGTAGTGAACATGAGGCCCGGTGCTGCGCCCCGTCGAGCCTACCCGGCCGAGATTGGCGCCCTTGTCGATGCGCGCGCCGTTGCGCACGGTGATCTTCGACAGATGGCCATAGCGGGTGTGCAGGCCAAAACCATGGTCGATCTCCACCATGTTGCCGTAACCGCCGCGATAGCCGGCAAAGACGACTTTGCCCGGCGCCGTGGCGCGCACCGCCGAGCCCCATGGGCCCGCAAGGTCGATGCCGGGATGGAAGGCGTAACGGCGGGTGAAGGGGTCGATGCGCGCGCCGAAGCCGCTGCTTTTGTCGAAGCCCGTGGTACTGACCGGCATCGCCAGCGGCACATGGTCCAGCGCTGTCGACAGGGTATTGAGTTCGGCCAGCACCGCCGCGGCTCTTAGATAGGCCTTGGTGAAGGCCGGATCGCTGATGCCTTCGAAGCGCACCTGATCCAGCGGAATGTCGGGGCCACACACGCCTTCGTTGGCGATTTTGCGGGCGAAGGTATCAGGATTTATGCCGGTGCGACGCATCACATTGCGCAGCATGCCCACGCCCTGGCCCAGGGCGCCCTCTGTCTTGGCCATGAGCAAATTATCAGTGTGTCCCATCCGGGCCAGGCGGTCGGTCTGCTCGGACAAGGCGCGCAGGGCCGGATGGTCAGCATAGGCGGCCGGCAGTTCGCGCGACGCACTGGCATGAGCCGTCATGCGCAGCTTTTCGCCCAGGCCGTTGAACAGCCCGGTGAAGCGCTGCATCGCCTTG
>JBEGVG010000101.1:0-4396 GCA_041178445.1 Pseudomonadota bacterium
TATTAAATAAGCTTTTCGGCGCGCGCCCAGTCCAGCGTCTTGTTCAAGCCGCGCTCGAAGCGGTCGAAAAGTTCGTTGATCTCCGCTTCGCTGATCACCAGCGGCGGGCACAAAGCGATGCGGTCATTGATCAGCGGCCGCACGATCACGCCTTCGTCCTGGCAGAACTGGCCACAGCGTGCGCCCACCAATTTTGCAGCCTCGAAATTGCGCTTGGTCTTCTTGTCGGCAACCATTTCGATGGCGCCGATCAGGCCGACGCCATTGGCCTCGCCCACCAGCGGGTGATCGCCCAGCGCCGCCAGCCGTTTCTGGAACAGCGGCGCCACCTTGCGCACATGACCGAAAGTGTCGCGGCGCTCATAGATTTCCAGCGTCTTCAGCGCCACGGCGGCGGCCACCGGATGGGCGCTATAGGTAAAGGCGTGCCACAGACCACCGATGCGCGTCGCTTCCTCCTCGATGATCTCGACCAGTTCGGGCGACAGCATCACCGCCGAAATCGGCACATAGGCCGAAGACAGGGCCTTGGCGACGGACATGGAGTCCGGCTGGTAGTTGAAGGTCTGGCAGCCGAACGCTTGGCCGGTGCGGCCGAAGCCGCAGATCACTTCATCGTCCACCAGCTTGATGTCGTACTTGTCCAGCACCGCGGTAATGGCCTCGAAATAGCCCTTTGGCGGCACCATGGCGCCGCCCGCGCCCATTACTGCCTCGACGAACATGGCGGCAATGGTGTCCGGGCCCTCGCGCTGGATCAGCGCCTCCAGGTCGGCGGCCAGGCGTGCCGAATACTGGTCCTCGCTCTCGCCGTCCCGCGCATTCTTGTAATAGTGCGGGCATTCGGCACGCAGGGTGAAGTCGAAGGGCAGGTCGAAGCTTTTGTGGAACGCATCCAGTCCGGTCAGGCTGGCGCTGGCCAGCGTCACGCCATGATAGGCGCGGTCGCGGGCGATGATCTTCTTGCGGCCCGTCTGGCCCCGCGCATTGGCGGCGTACCACATGAACTTGATCTGGCTGTCATTGGCTTCCGAACCGGAATTGGCGAAGAACACCTTGCCCACCGGCATCGGCGCCATTTCCTTCAGCTTCTCGGCCAAAGCGATGCCCGGCTCGTGGCTCTTGCCGCCGAAGATATGGCCGAAAGACAGTTCGCGAATCTGGCGGGCGGCGGTCTCGGCCAGCTCGTTTTCGCCCCAGCCCAGCGCCGTGCACCACAGGCCTGACATGGCCTCCAGATAGTCCTTGCCGTCGCTGCCATAGACGAACACGCCTTTGCCGCGCTCGATCACCAGGGGGCCGGTTTCGCGCAGGATCTTCAGGTTGGTGAAGGGGTGCAGCAGGCTCGCCATGTCGCGCGCCTGGGTGTTGGAGAAAGGATAGCTGGGCATGGGCGCTTCGCTTTACGGATATCTCGCGGGGAACGGGAATCTATCTTATGGTGCCCGCCATTAAACAGCGAATTGCGGATTTCACCCATGCGTTTCCAGCTTCTTGCCGCACGGGCGGCGCTTGCCGCCCTGATCCTCGGCGCGGCTGTCGCTGCCGGCGCGGTGGTAGGGGTGCGGCTGGGCTTTTTCCCCTATTCCACCGGCATGACGGTGATGTGGCCTGCCACGGGTCTGGGCCTTGTCGCGCTGGTCTGTGCCAGCCTGTGGCTGCGCTCGGCCATCGCCAACAATGACGGCACCGCCAAACGCATGGGCATGATCGCGCTGATCGGGTCACTGGTATTTCTCTATCCGCCGCTTTCGACCGTCTATGACGGGTTCACCGAGATGCCCATTCACGATGCCAGCACCGATCCCGACGATCCGCCGCTGTTTGTGACATTGGCCAAGATGCGCCAGCCCGGCATGAACAGCCCCGAGCCGGACTTTCAGCGCGAAGTCCGGTATCGCGTCGAAGAGGGCGCCATCGCCTATCTGCTGCACGAATTTTATCAGACCGATGTCACCAAGCCGATGGCGCGGCTGATGCCCCGGACCGACAGCCCGATGAAGACCATGTTCTGGCGCTGCTTTGAGATTGCCAAGTCGCTGGGCTGGACCATCGTGGATTACAGCGAGGCCGACGGGCGCATCGAAGCCACCGCCGCCAGTTTCTGGTTCGGGCAGGTGTCGGACATTGTGATCCGGGTCAAGCCGCGCGGGCCGATCGGGGCGCGGGCTGACGTGCGGGCGCAGAGCCGCACCGGCGCCATCGACAATGGCTTCAACATCGCCGAGCTGAAGCAGTTCGTGGACAAGTTCTGGAAATAGCTTCGCATATAGCGTCCGCCGGGTAAGGCGGTGATCACGCCTTTCGCGGCCAGATGATCCAGATGCGCCTGCACCTGGGCCGCCGCTGCCCGGCGCAGCGCCGGCGCAATATCCGGATACAGGCTCTGTGCGATGGCCCCGGCATCGCCGCTAGGGAGCGATTCCAGGATCTGTGTCTCGCGCATGCGGCGATGCGCAAGCAGTTCGCGCAACCATCCCTGCGGCTGCATGATGGGCGAACCATGGGTGGGATAGAGAATCGTGTCGCCGCGCGCGATCAGTTTATCCAGGCTGGCAAGATAGGCCGCCATGTCGCCATCGGGCGGCGCCACCACGCTGGTCGACCAGCCCATCACATGATCGCCGCAGAACAGGGCGCGTTCTTCTTCCAGCGCGTAACATATGTGATTGGCGGTATGGCCCGGCGTGGCGACGCAGGTCAGGGTGAAGCCATCGCCTCTGAGCACGTCGCCATCGGGAACCACGACGTCCGGCGTGAAATCGCGGTCCGCGCCTTCCTCCACCTCGCCGGCCGCCTTGCCATGCGCTCCGGCAGCGTAAGTGCGGGCGCCGCTCCACTGCTTGAGGGCGGCGGCCGCGGGCGAATGATCGCGGTGGGTGTGTGTGACCAGGATGTGGCTGACCTCGCGTGTGCCGATCGCGCGTTTCAGCGCCGTGATGTGATCGGCAAGATCGGGACCAGGATCGATCACGGCCACGCTGTCCGTGTCGACCATATGAACGCCGGTTCCCTTGAAGGTGAACGGCCCGGGATTGGGCGCCAGCAGGCGGATTATCCGCGGCGACAGGCGCACCGGCTCGCCATAAGACGCTTCCAGCGTACGGTTGAAGTGCAAAGAAATACCTAAAATTAATGCAGACCGGTTTTTTTGAGTTTATTCGCCGGCAGATGGTTGACATCTGGACTTGAAATGAGTACGGACAATAACCCCCGAAAAAATGTGCGGGAATTTTATGTCCATTGCAACCTTTGACGTGTCTCGCCGTTTAGCGAGCGCTTTCCTAGCCTGTGGCTTACTCTCCGGTTGCGTGGCTGCCAAATTTTCTAACGCGTCTCAAATACCTGTCAGCACTCCTCCTTGGCCGATGCAGACCGGGCCAAGCGCCCCGATCCTTGACGCTCTTGAATGCATTCGTGCCAGCGGCAAGATCAGCAGCATACGCTTCGCCGTGGCTATTCATGCCGATGGCACTGGCAAAACGAGCTTTGGCTACGAAGGCGCAACCGGCTCCTACCTGCCGCAGGGCACCACGGCGATGTGGGCGGCGCAGGCAGTGATGTTGGCTGGCGGCCAATCGATGAATTATTACGAGCTCAACACCGAGCGGGCGATGCGCCAGTTTGGCGGACAGCCAATGGAAGGCGAGATGTCCGGCCGGCTCGGCAAATCGTCGCCGCATTTTGTCATCTCAACGGCTTTTACGGCACTGGATTTTCTTGCTGGCAGCGATCTTGACGCGCGCGTCGGTGGCATCGGCCCCAACAGTAAGCTGCGCGGTGCTTCGCTGGAGGGTGCGGCGGAAATCTATCGTCCCGGAGATCGCACCACGCTGGCGATGAGCACGCTCTCAAGGCAGGTGCTCTATCGCCAGATCGGTTTTGGTGTGTCGCGCATCGTTGGCGACGGGCCCGGTGAGCTCATCAGCGGCGGCATCAGCTTTTCCGATCAGCAGCGCATCCAGGAAGCCACTCGAGATCTTGTCGCACTTTCCGTTGCCGATGTGCTGTCGAATGTGCCCGCGGTGCCCGGCGAGTGCCGGGCCAAGGTGGCAGAAATCAAGGCGCCGCCGCCTCCTGTACGGATAGCCCTCCGGGCCACCGCCGGCTCCAGCCTGCCCCAGGTCAAGACATCGCTGGAAAATCAGTTTGCCGCCCTTTCGCCGGTGCCCAATGTTGTGCAGCGCAAGGACGCCGCTGAAGCCGTGCGTGCGCCCGACGAGAATTTCTCGGTCTATGCCAAAGACAGTTCGGCGGCCAAGCTGCCCGCTGTTCCCGCGGTTCCGCCCAAGCCGGAGGTCCGCGTCATGGCGGCCAACATTCCGTCCATTCGTCCCACGCCGCGTCCCGACACCAGTTTCCTGACCGCGCAGCAGGCCACACAGATCAAGACCGC
>JBEGVG010000102.1:0-8247 GCA_041178445.1 Pseudomonadota bacterium
CAGATGCTGGCCGCCGTTGCGGTGCCATGCACAGATGCGTTGTCCTTCAGAATGGCGCCGCCGCCAACGAAACCAATGCCCACGATCAGGCCCTCAATGATGCGCGCGATCGCTTCGGGCGAACCCGCCAGCATCGACTCCGTCGCCTGCACGAAACCACAACTCGCCAGCGCCACCAGCGGAAAGGTCCGCAGGCCGGCGCTGCGCGCGGCCTTCTCCCGATCCCAGCCGATCGGAAAGGCGAGCGCATAGGCGATGGCCAGCGCGGTCAGGTGGGGGATGATCTGAAATTCTTTCAGGTCGGGAAAGGCCATCTGCAAATCCAGGTGTCAAAATGCGGCATGCCGTGGCCGGCGCAATCTGCCGGGGTTTTTCAAACGCTTTTCCGATACGGAAAGTTCCCGGGCGGGCAACCTTCTCTGGCCCAGGGCTTTTGGCTCTCCGACGCCGCGCATTTTTCGGCACAAAGGCTTGCCTCGGCCGTTCGCTAAAGGAGCAAATCTTGGGAGAACACCATGAACACCAAATTCCTGCTGGTGGTTGCCATCACGGCCCTGCCCCTGCCGACTCTGGTCCAGGCGCAAAGCGTGCGCAACGCGCCGCCGCAGGAGACCTGGGAAATCGATTCGCAGGCCCGCGCCGCCAAGCCTGGCACCGTCACATCGCCCAACCCGGATCAGCCGGCGATCCCCAAAATCGAAGCCGCTGGCAAAAACCCCAACCCGGGCCCGCCCGTGGCATGGACGCATGAGCCTGCGGGGCCCGGTACCGGAGAAAACAACAGCGGCGGACGCTAAGCGGCCGTCACTTTTTTTTCTTCACGGCCTTTTTGACCGGCTTGGGGCTGCTTTTCGCTGACGGTTTGGCTTTGGCCACCGCTTTTACTTTCACGGCCGCCTTCGGCTTGGCCGGGACGGCGGCTTTGCTTGGAGCCTTCGCTGCGGCTTTGACATCCACCGTTTTTTCGACGGGTTTGCTCGCCGATTTGATCACCGGCTTTTCAACCACTTTCTCCACGACACGCGGCGGCACGGTTCCACCGGCAACCAGCTGCAACAAGCGGTCCGACAGACCCTTGGGCTTGGCAGGCGCCGGGGCGCCGGACGATGCCGTCAAAAATGCTTCCACCGCATCGGCCGAGTGGCAAAGGCGCGCCTGGGTCGCCGTCACCACCACCGGACCGTTGATCAAGGTCGGATGTTCATGGATCGCGCCCCAGAATTCGGTGTCGCTGATGAACCTGTCGTCAAGCTGGAGCGCCATAAACAGCGGATCATACTTGCGCACCAGACTCTGATTGCTGTCGCGCAAAAGCATGGACAGGCGGCGTAGCTCAGTCCCGGCGGGCGGCGCGGCGATATAGTCCACCACATGGGGATCATGTCCGCTCTCGCGAAGTTCGGCGAGAACATCGCAGGCTTCGTCTGAGGACGGATCAAGATAGACCGTAAGCCGGGGCTTGCCCTGTTCTCTGGCAGGGGAATCCGGTGCGCGCTTTTGGGCCGCCGGGGGCTCGACCGAAGCGATCACCTGGAGATTGACGGCCTTGGGGCCCTTCTTGTCCGGCTCAGATTCGAACGAGACGCGCTGGCCTGTTTTCAGACCGGATATTTTCGCTGCCGTGATGGAGGCCGCTGGAACGAACACATCCTTGCCCCCTTCATCCGCCGTAATAAAACCGAAGCCCTTAGCGACATTGAAGAACTTGACCGTACCGTATGCCATGAACGTCCTGATTGGGGGCCAGCCGCTTCGAGCCGCTGACGATTTGCGCCATATTGGGTTGGGTCAGTTGCTTTAATTCGTGCCGGACCGCGGCGCAAGCCGCGCATGTGAGGGATTTGCGCAGCGTTTTGCGCCGCTCAGCTTTCGCCCGCCATTTCCTTGTGCAACAGTGGCTTTCGGGACGTTTAACCGCGGGGGAACATGCGGATTCTGTCATTTGTCGTGCTTGCGATCACCGGGCTTGGGCTGGCACTGCCGGGCGCTTATCTGGCGATGCTGGGTGGTTCATTTTACTACATTGTCACCGGACTGCTGGTTCTGCTCAGCGCCTGGTTCATCCTGTCCCGTGACCGCGCCGGACCCCAGCTCTTATGGCTGATATTTTTCGGAACCGCGATCTGGTCGCTGTGGGAGGTGGGCCTGGACGGCTGGGCGCTGATGCCGCGGCTGGTCTATCTGGCGATTCTCGCACTCGTGGTGTGGCTGCTGTCGCGGATCGGCGGCGCCGAGCGCTCCACCCTGCGACCAGTACTGTCTTCGCTCGTGGTGATATTCGCGGTGGCCGCCACTGCCGCCGCCGCATGGGTGGTCATCAAGCTGCCCACAGGTCCTGCGCCAACCCCGCTCGCCGCCGTAACGGGCGCCAATGATGGCGAATGGACCCATTACGGCAAGACGCAAGCCGGCACGCGTTATTCCCGGCTGGCCCAGATCACGCCCGCCAATGCCGCCAATCTGGAACAGGCCTGGATTTATCGTTCCGGCAAGCGCGAGCGGGGAAAGCTTTCGGCTGATCTGCTGCAGGCCACACCGTTGATGGTGGACGGCATGCTCTATGGCTGCACCGGCTACAATGCCGTCTTCGCGCTGGACCCGGTGACGGGCAAGGAAATCTGGCGCCATGATCCCAAGATAAATCCCGCGCTGGGCAATCGCGGCGTCTGCCGCGGCGTATCGTTTTTCCGCACGCCCGACCCCGCAAGCGAATGTCCCGCCCGGCTGTTGCTCGGCACCGCCGACAACCGCCTGATCGCGCTCGACGCCAAAACCGGACACCCTTGCACCAGCTTCGGCAATAACGGCGCCGCCGACCTGCGCGATGGAATGGGCGATTTCCTGCCGGGCTGGAGCAATCCCACCTCACCGCCGACCATCGTGCGCGGCACGGCGGTGATCGGCGCTTTCGTGGTCGACAATCAGTCGGTCGATGTGCCGCCCGGTGTCATCCGCGGCTATGACGCGGTGACAGGCCAGATCAAATGGGCCTTCGATCCGGGCCACCCCGACGATCCGACGCCGGCCGCGCCCGGCAAGCCCTACACGCCCTCCACGCCCAACAGCTGGACGGTGTTCAGCGGCGATGAAGCGCTGGGCCTGGTCTATGTCCCGATGGGCAATGGCAGCCCGGATTATTACGGCGCTCATCGCACGCCCGAGACCGACCGCTTCACCAGCGCCGTTGTCGCACTGGATGCCGAAACTGGCGCGGTGCGCTGGACCTTCCAGGCCATTCATCGCGACCTGTGGGACTACGACCTGGGATCCCAGCCGGTGCTGGTCGATTTCCCCACGGCCAATGGCACCGCGCCGGGCCTGATCCTGCCCACCAAGACCGGACAGATTTTCGTTCTCGACCGGCGCACCGGAAAACCTCTGACCAAGGTGGAAGAGCGTCCCGTTCCGGTGTCGGATATTCCGGGTGAACGGTCTTCGCCGACACAGCCCTTCTCCACCGAGTTTCCGGATTTCTCCGGCGGCACGCTCACCGAAGCCGACATGTGGGGCATGACACCCTTCGACCAGCTCTATTGCCGCATTCTGTTCAAAACAGCGCGCTATCAGGGCATGTACACGCCGCTGCGCGTGGGGCCTTCCATCCGCACGCCGGGCGAACTGGGCGGTATCGACTGGGGCAGCGTCTCGGTCGATGAGGATCGCGGCATCATGATCGTCAATCACAACTTGATGGCCGACTGGGACGAACTGATCCCGCGCGCCCAGGCCGACAAGGAAAACATCTTTCCCCGCGCCACGCCGCGCGCGCTGGCCAATCCCTATAAGGGGACCAACGCCGGCGCGATGGAGGGCACGCCCTATGCCATCCGCTTCACCGGCTTTATCACGCCCAAGCTGGGTATACCCTGCCAGCGCCCGCCCTACGGCTACATCACGGCCGTCGAGTTGAAGACGCGCAAGGTGCTATGGCAGCATCCCTTCGGCAGCGCGGCCAATGCCGGGCCATTCAATTATCCGTTGGGCCTGCCCTTCACCCTGGGCGCGCCCAATATGGGCGGCTCCATCGTGACGGCGGGCGGTGTGATCTTTATCGGCGCCAGCCAGGACGGACATTTCCGCGCCATAGATGAAGCCAGCGGCAAGGAGCTGTGGAAGGTGAAGCTTCCCGCCGGCGGCCACGCCACGCCCATGACCTATCTCGGGCAGGACGGAAACCAGTATGTGGTAATCGCGGCGGGCGGCAGTGGCGGGTTCCGCACCGGTAGCAGCGACAGTTTTGTGGCCTACAGGCTCAAACAGTAGGAGGCTTTTCATGGACGGCAATGAGAAAGCGAAACTGGAACGCAAGAAGGCGTCCGATTTCCCGCAGGAGCTTTTGAACCTGCTGGATTCCTATGTGCATGGCGCCATCGGGCGGCGAGACTTCATCGCGGGTGCGGGGAAATTCGCCACCGCCGCCGTTACCGCCACCGCCCTGGTGGAGATGCTGGCGCCCAATTACGCCTGGGCGATCCAGGTGCCCGAGGACGATAAGCGTATCCGTACCGAAACGGTGCGCGTTCCCTCGCCCGCCGGCACCGGCCATATCGATTGCTATCTAGTGCGGCCCGCCGCCGCCAAGGGCAAGCTGCCCGCGATCATCGTGATCCATGAAAATCGCGGGCTGAACCCTTACGTCAAGGACGTGGCGCGTCGCTTCGCCACCGCCGGCTATATGGCGCTGGCGCCCGATGGGCTGAGCTCGGTCGGCGGCTATCCGGGCGACGATGAAAAGGGCGGGGCGCTGTTCCGCACCGTGGATGGCGCCAAGATGCGCGAGGATCTTCATGCCGCGGCTGTCTATGTGAAGAACCGGCTCGACAGCACCGGCAAGCTGGGCGCGGTCGGCTTCTGCTTTGGCGGCGGTGTGGTGGGGTATCTGGCGGTGCGGATGGGCGCGGACCTGGCGGCCGGCGTGCCGTTCTACGGCTCACAGCCGGCGGTGGAAGATGTCCCCAAGATCAAGGCGCCGATCAATGTCCAGATGGGCGAGCTAGATACCCGCATCAATGCCGGCTGGCCCGCCTTCGACGCCGCCCTGACCAAAGCCGGCGTGCCGCATGAGGGGCATATCTACGCGAACGCCAATCACGGCTTTCACAATGACACCACGCCCCGCTACGACGAAGCCGCCGCCAAGCAGGCCTGGCAGCGCACACTGGACTGGTTCGACAAGTATGTGAAAGTCTGACGGCTATCGCGCGGGCTGGATGACCGCGCGATAGCGCGACTTTCGCAGCGCATACTCGATCGGAAGCAAAACCGCCGCCGAGGTGAGGCCGATGACCGCCAGCACGGCGAAGATGCCAATATTGCCCAGCTCATTGGCATAGGCGCCGAGCACGCCCGCCAGGAAAGCGCCGCCGCCCATGGTGAATATCCACACACCCATCATGATGCCGATCACTTCCTTGGGTGCGCGGCGGCTGACCTCGACCAGGCCGGCGGGCAGCACGCAAAGCTCGGCGGCGGTGATCAGGACATAAAAGACGATCAGCACCAAAGGCGAAGCCGCGCCCGGAGTCAGATACTCGACCGCGATCAGGAAGAGGAAAGAGCTGCTCATCAGGAGCAGCCCGGCGGTGACTTTCTCGACAAAGACGATGCGGTGGGATTTCTCGGCCCGCTTGCGCCACAGATCGGCCACTGTCGATCCCAGCAGCACCACCAGCAGCGGATTGAGCGCCATGAACCAGGTGGTGGGGATCAGCATGCCGCCCACCATCCGGTCCACCCGTTCCTCGGCATACAGATTCATCACCCCGCCATAGGTCTGCTGTCCCGCCATATAGATGGTGGCGAAGACCGCCATCAGAACGATCAGATGCACATGTTGGGATTCCAGCAGGACGCGGCCGATGACCGCCTTGGGCGCCGCCTGTTCTTCCGGCATGACAATGGCAGGCGGAAAAGCGCGGCGGGCCTGGAAGGCGAAAATCAGAAAGCCGATAACCATGCCGACGCCCGCCAGCAGGAAACCCCAGCCCCAGCCGATGCGCTCCCCCGCGGTGCCCGCGCCGAAGGGCGCGAACAGCGCCCCCATATTGATGCCCATGTAAAACAGGATGAAGCCAACCTCGCGGCGCGGATCGTTGGGACCGAACAACTCCCCCAGCAGAGCGGAGGCATTAGACTTGAAGAGGCCGGCGCCCGCGATCATCGTCACAATGCCGATGACGAAGAAGCCCATGGCAGCCCCAGCCTCGCCGCCCTTGGCCGAAAAGCTCGAGGCGGCCAGCAGGAAATTGCCGCCGGCCAGGCCGATACAGCCCAGCAGCACTGCCAGACGCGGCCCCAGAAACTTGTCGGCCAGCCAGCCACCCAAGAGCGGCATGAACCACATGAAGCTGGAAAACAGCCCGAACAGGAACAGCGCCCGGCTGCGGTCATAGCCCAGCCCGCCCGCGACCGGATCGGCGACCATGAACAGGACCATAATCCCCATGAAGCCGTAATAGGAAAAACGCTCCCAGAACTCCGTCGCGAACATCACATAGACGCCGCGCGGCTGGCCCTTGAACTCGCCGAACATCAACTACTCCCTGCCGGCTTGCGTTACTTTGCCGGGGCGTAGCTGTCGCGCGACCAGGGGCGGAAGCCCATGGGCACCTTCTGCGGCCACACCTGATCGAGGGTGGAGCGTTGCAGCAGCCGCCCGTCTGTCACCACATAGGCGATGTCGGCGGTGTTGCGGATATTGCGCAAGGGATCGTTGTTGAGCACGACAAGGTCGGCCAGCTTGCCGGCCTTGAGCGAACCAATCTGGTCCTGCGCCCCCAGGAAGTGCGCGCCCGCCACGGTGGCGGTGTACAGCGCCTCGATCTCGGTCATCGCATCGGCGAAGGTCCAGATGTCCCAATGGGTGCCGATGCCCGGCTGCTCGCCATGCTCGCCCGAGGTCACGAAGCCGCCGGCGCGCTGGATGTCGGCCGACGCTTCGGCATAGACCGGGTGCCAGAACCTTTCCTTTGGCTGCTGCACCATCGAGCGGGTGTTGCGCCCCTCGATGAAGGATTTCGACGCGACATAGCGGTACATCGGATCGTTTTGCAGCTGGGCATAGGGCCTGAAATAGGTCTGGGTGCCGTCCGGCCAGCCGATGATGGTCATGGTCGGGGAATGGGTGACGCCGGTCTTGGCGAGGAAGGTCGTCATGTCCTTGAACAAAGGCAGCGCCGCGATGGCGTGCTCCCAGCCCGTCTGGCCATCCATGGCGAAGCCCAGCGCCAGGATCGGCGAGGCGCCTTCTCCCGTCACCGGCATGTTGTGTTCGCGCGCCGCCTCAATCAGGTACTGGTGCTTCTTGCGGTTGGCGACCCGGAAGTTCTTGAGTGACTCCACCCCCACCGCCAGCCTTGCCGAAACGTGATAGCGGGCATCTTCCATATTGTTGATGTTCACATGGTCGCCAAAGCCGATGAATCCGCCTTCGGAGACCACCTGGCCCGTGCCATAGGTGCGCGGCCCAAGGGTGTAGCCGACTTCGGTCAGGTCCCGCAGCAGCGGATGATTGATATTGCTGCCCGAGGGGTCACGCACCGTCGTCACGCCATAGGCCAGAACGGTGGACAGGCGCATGTTGCGACGCATGGGGACCCCATCATCCGCACCTTCCCCACGCCCGATATGCGCATGCATGTCGATCAGGCCAGGAATGATGGTTTTTCCTGCCATGTCCATCACGGTATCGCCGGGGGCAGGCTGGCATTCCCCGACGCAAAGCAGCTTGCCATTCTCGACGATGATGTTGCCCTTCTCGATCACCTGATCGTTTCCTGGGCTGTCTTCCATGGTGATGATCTTGGCGCCGACCAGAGCGAGACGTCCGGGCGCCGGCGCGTTGGGCACAGTGACCTGCAGCAGCGTTTCGGTCTTCTGGCCGGTAGCGGTGTTGAAAAGCACGAAGCGGTTGCCGGAAATCAACTGAACCTCGTTGGCGCTAAAAGACGACGCGCTGGAAAAGCCGTTTGGGTCCAGACGGGTGCGGCCCCTGGGCATATCGTTCGGCTGAACCGAAATTACCACGTCATTATCGCGTGGTGCAGGTAGGGGCCGCGGCTCGCCCCCCCTAACGCCGAGGTGGTCTGGCGCATCTTGCGCTATGAGTGCCATCCGAAGCACCGGATCCTTACTAATGCTAAGGGCTTGCTGAAGCATATGCACGCCCTCGGGACGGGACGACTGAGTTACTTGATTGGCCGATGGCCTCTCCTGAATTTTCTGATGGAAGAGCCTCAACCCGCTTTC
>JBEGVG010000103.1:0-15375 GCA_041178445.1 Pseudomonadota bacterium
CAGCACACGGGCATTGGCAATGGAGCGGTTGCCATCGCTGAACGCCACCGCGCCGGCTTCCTGCAACAGGCCGATCTCGGTCATGGTTTCGCCGGCAAGGCCGCGCGTCAGCGCGGCGCAGGGCAGCACGCGCACCTTGGCGGTGGCCGCGGCGCGGCGCAGCAGGAAATCCACCAGCGAGGGTTCATCGATCACCGGATCGGTGTTGGGCATCACCACCATGCTGGTGACGCCGCCGGCCGCCGCCGCCATGCTGGCGGATTCCAGGCTTTCGCGATGTTCCCCGCCGGGCTCGCCGGTGAAAACACGGCAGTCGATCAGGCCCGGCGCCAGTACCAGGCCGCGGCAGTCGATCACTTCGGGATCATTGGCTTCCGCATCGTTGAACAGGCGTGGGCCGACATCGGCAATCTTGCCATTTTCCACCAGCAAGCCGCCCTTGACGTCCAGACCATTGGCGGGATCGATCAGGCGGGCGTTGCGGAAGGCAATACGGCGGTTCATGTGAACCTCCGTGACAGCGCATCCAGGATCGCCATGCGGATGGCGACGCCCATCTCCACCTGTTCGGAAATCAGGCTGACTTGAACATCGTCCGCGATATCGGAGGCGATTTCCACGCCCCGGTTCATGGGGCCCGGATGCATCACCAGCGCGCCGGGCTTGGCGACGGCCAGCTTGGCGCGGTCTAGGCCATAAAAGCGGAAATACTCCCGCGCTGACGGCACGAAGGCGCCGCTCATTCTTTCCAGTTGCAACCGCAGCATCATCACAATGTCGGCGCCGGCCAGGCCGCTTTTCATGTCGGTATGGATTTCCACTCCGAAGCGTTCGGCGGCCGCCGGCAGCAGGGTGCGCGGCGCCACCAGCCGCACCCGCGCGCCCATCATGGAGAGCAGGCGCAGGTTGGAGCGGGCGACGCGGCTGTGCAGAACGTCGCCGCAGATCGCGACCACCAGGCCTTCAAAGCTTCCCAGCCGGCGGCGGATGGTCAGTGCGTCCAGCAGCGCCTGGGTGGGATGTTCATGGGCGCCGTCGCCGGCATTGATCACGCTGCAATCCAGCTTGCGGGACAGAAGCTCGGCGGCGCCGGCATCCTGATGGCGCACCACCAGAATGTCGGGACGCATGGCGTTGAGGGTAGAAGCGGTGTCGATCAGCGTCTCGCCCTTGGAAACCGACGAGGTCTTGACCGACATGTTCATCACATCGGCACCCAGCCGCTTGCCCGCCAGCTCGAATGACGACTGGGTGCGGGTGCTGGATTCGAAAAACAGGTTGATCAGGGTGCGGCCCTTGAGCAGGGCAGTCTTCTTGTCGCTGGCGCGGCCCTGCACGACATAGGTCTCGGCCAGGTCGAGCAGCGCGGTAATGTCGGTGTGGGAAAGGCCGTCGATCCCGAGCAAATGGCTCGACTTGAGGATCGGTGCGGCGTCCGGCGATGTCATTAAAGCGGGCCTTATAAAGTTCAAATCCGGGTCCGGCAACCCCCGCTCGGTTAACGGTTCAGGACGCCATTTCCTCGAGTGTACGCCCCGCCGGTTCTGGCAGGAACAGGATGGCGATCAAAGTGATGGGGATAGCTGCCAGCAGGCACTGGATGGCGGCGCTGTGGCTGCCGAGAATGTCGTAAAGGACACCCTCCAGCGCCAGGGCCACGGCACCGAAACTGATCTCCAGCATATAGCGCAGGCCCGAAACCGTGGCGCGGTACTGGGTGGGCACGATTTCCAGTGCAAAGCCGGCGATCAGCGCATCGCCCGAGAAAAATCCGAAGAAGGCCAGAATCCAGAGCACCGGGATCGCCCAGCCAGGGGCGCCGTTGTAGAAAAGGAAGAAGCAAACCGCGACCAGGCTGACGATGGCAAAGGCCATCGGTTTGCGGCCCACCCGGTCGGACAGCCGTCCCGCCAGGATCGCCAGGGCCAGCCCGATCAGCCCGCCAGGGATCAGCAGCATCGTCACTTCGCCGGGCGAATAGAGGTACGTGTCCTGCAGGTATTTCTGCGCCAGCACGGTGGCGGGGGAAATCGCGAAGCCGAAAGCCGAGGCCGCGATCACCACCAGCGCCACGCGGCGGGGATACTGTCGCGCAATGTCGCGGACTAGCCGAAGCGCCTGTGTGCTTTTCGATCCCATGCCTTCGCGTTTTGCGAAACGTTCGGTCTCGGGCAGATGTCGGCGCAGATAGGCCACCGCGAACAGTGGCAGCGCCCCGATGACATAAATGGCGCGCCAGCCATAGGGCAGCAAGTTGACAAAGGCGAAAACCAGCGACGCCAGCCCGGCGCCGAAATAATACATGGCGCTCAAGGCGCCGTTGCCCCAGCCCCGTGCCTGCGCCGCCACGACTTCTGCGACCACCACAAAGCACAGCATTTCTTCGGCATAACCGAAGACGCGCGTGAAGAATTGCGCCCAGACGAAACTTTGATAGCCAGGCGCGAAGGCGGTCAGGAGCGTAAAGCCGGCCTGGGCCAGAAGCGTCACCAGCAGAAGCCGCCGCCGGCCGATAATGTCAGCACTGGCAGCCAGCAGCAGCGCGAAGATCGCGGCGATGCGGAAATAGGCCGCGGTCAGCCCAACCTGGTTTTCGGGTATCTGAAGTTCGACCTGAATCTGCGGTAGCGCCAGGCCAAAGATATTCTGGTCGAAGCCCGCAAAAAGCGCCGCCGCCCCCACCAGAAGAATGGTGCGCTCCTGCCGCTGGTCCATCGGGCCATGTTTGGGATCGGGGCGCAGGCCGGGCGGCAGCCAGCGGAAACGCGCGGGCGCGGAAAGGTCGCTCATCGCAGATTTCGCAGGCGGTCCAGCGCTCCCTGAAGCAGATAGGCGGCCGCCATCTTGTCCACCACTTCATCCCGGCGGCGGCGCGAGGCATCGGCATCGAGCAAGGTACGGGTCACGGCGCTGGTGGAAAGTCGTTCATCCTGAAATACGACGGGCAGGGGGCTTAGGTTCACCCAGTTGCGCCCAAAGGCCCGGGCCGATTGGGCGCTGGGGCCATCGGTCCCGTCCATGTTCAAGGGCAGGCCGACCACCAGGCCGCCGACCCCCTGCGCACTTATTATAATGTCGAGCTGGGCGGCATCGGCGGCGAATTTGCCCCGTTTCAGGGTCTGCATCGGGGTGGCGACGGACAGGCTGGTATCGGACAGGGCCACGCCGATGGTCTTTTCGCCTAAATCCAGCCCCAACAGCCGAAAGCCGGGGGCAAGGCGAAGCTCTTCCAGTGCGATGACCGCCAATTTGGCCCCAATTTTTTAGGGGGCGGTCCGGCTAACGCCTACCGCCCCTGCTTGCCTCCGGACCCCCCGGTTGCTAGCAAACCCATCCTCTAACACAGCAGGAACCTCATGTCCGTCGACAAGGACACCGTGCGCCGCATCGCCAAACTGGCCCGCCTGGCCGTGCCGGAAACCCGGCTGGAGCCGATGGCCGGCGAGCTGAACGGCATCTTCCAATGGGTCGAGATGCTGGGCGAGGTGAATGTCGAAGGCGTGCCCGCCATGACCAGCGTGGTGGCCCAGAAGCTGAAATGGCGCGAGGACAAGGTGACGGATGGCGGCAAGGCCGACGAGCTGATGATCAACGCGCCGGATGGCACCGATCACTTCTTTGTCGTGCCGAAGGTGGTGGAATAATGCCCCCCATCTCCTCAGACATCACCGCCATGACCCTGGCCGAGGCGCGCGATGCCGTGCAGGCCAAGAAGATCTCCTCCAAGGAACTGACCGGCGCCTTTGTGAAGGCCATCGAGGCCGGGCGTCCGCTGAATGCCTTCATCACCGAGGCCGGCGAGCAGGCCATGCTGATGGCCGACGCCTCCGACCGCCGCATCGCCAAGGGTGAGGGCGGCGCGCTGGAAGGCCTGCCGCTGGCGATTAAGGACCTGTTCTGCACCAAAGGCGTGCGCACCACGGCGGCGTCGAAGATTCTGGGCAATTTCGTGCCGCCCTATGAATCCACCGTGACCCAGAATCTGTGGGATGCCGGCGCGGTGATGCTGGGCAAGACCAACCTGGACGAATTCGCCATGGGCTCGTCCAACGAGACCTCGGCTTTCGGCCCGGTGTTCAATCCCTGGCGCGCCAGCAACTCCAACGCCAATCTGGTTCCCGGCGGTTCGTCCGGCGGGTCATCCGCCGCTGTCGCCGCCGACCTGTGTCTGGCCGCCACCGGCACCGATACCGGCGGCTCCATCCGTCAGCCCGCCGCCGTGACGGGCCGCGTCGGCTTGAAGCCGACCTATGGCCGCTGCTCACGCTTCGGCATTGTCGCCTTCGCCTCGTCGCTGGATCAGGCCGGTCCCATGACCAAGACGGTCCGGGATGCCGCCATCATGTTGGAGACCATGGCCAGCGTGGACGCGAAGGATTCCACCAGCGTCGACGTTCCGGTGCCCGATTACGAAAAGCTGCTGGAAGGCGGCATCAAGGGCCTGAAGGTCGGCATTCCCAAGGAATACCGCATCGACGGCGTTCCCGCCGAGATCAACGCGCTGTGGACCAAGGGCGCGGAGTGGATGAAGGCGCAAGGCGCGGAGATCGTCGAAGTCTCGCTGCCCCACACCAAGTATGCGCTGCCCACCTATTACATCGTGGCGCCGGCGGAATGCTCGTCCAACCTGGCGCGCTATGACGGCGTGCGCTTCGGCCACCGGGCCACGGGCGCGCGCGACATCACCGACCTGTATGAAAAGAGCCGCGGCGAAGGATTCGGTGCCGAAGTGCAGCGCCGCATCCTGATCGGCACTTATGTTCTGTCGGCGGGCTATTACGACGCCTATTACTCCCGCGCCCAGAAGCTTCGCACCCTGATCAAGCGCGACTTCGACCAGGCGTTCGAGAAATGCGACGTGCTGCTGACCCCGACCACGCCGGGTCCGGCCTTTGCGGTGGGCGCCAAGACCACCGATCCGCTGGAAATGTACCTGCAGGACGTCTTCACCGTGACGGTGAACCTGGCGGGCCTGCCGGGCATCTCGGTGCCCGCCGGCCTGACCGAAACCGGCCTGCCGCTGGGTCTCCAGCTGATCGGCAAGGCCTTTGACGAAGCCACCTTGCTGCGCGCCGCTTACGCAGTGGAGACGGCGGCGGGTTTCAAGCACAGCCCGGCCAAATGGTGGAACATATGAGCGCGGCAGGAAAACCCAAGACTTTGAAGGGCGAGACCGGCGATTGGGAAATCGTCATCGGCATGGAAGTCCATGCCCAGGTCTCCTCCCAGTCCAAGCTGTTCTCGGGCGCCTCGACCGAGTTCGGGGCCGATCCCAACAGCCAGGTCTCGTTCATCGATGCCGGTTTTCCCGGCATGCTGCCGGTGATCAACGAGAAATGCGTCGAGCAGGCGGTGCGCACCGGCCTGGGCCTCAAGGCCCAGATCAACCTGCGCTCGCTGTTCGACCGCAAGAACTACTTCTATCCCGATCTGCCCCAAGGCTATCAGATCAGCCAGTACAAGGACCCGATTGTGGGCGAGGGCGAGGTCTTTATCGATCTCAAGGACGGGGAACCCATCAAGGTGGGCATCGAGCGCCTGCATCTGGAGCAGGATGCCGGCAAAAGCCTGCACGACCAGCATCCGGACTCCTCCTTTGTCGACCTGAACCGGTCCGGCATCGCCCTGATGGAGATCGTCACCAAGCCGCATATGCGCTCATCCGAGGAAGCCGCCGCGTTCCTGAAGAAACTCAGGGCGATCGTGCGCTATCTGGGCACCTGCGACGGCAATATGGACGAGGGCTCGATGCGGGCCGACGTCAATGTCTCGGTCTGCAAGGTCGGCGGCTATGAAAAGTTCCGCGAGACCGGCAGTTTCAAGCATCTGGGCACGCGCTGCGAGATCAAGAACGTCAATTCCATGCGCTTCATCGCCCAGGCGGTGGAATATGAAGCCCGCCGCCAGATCGAGGTGATCGAGGGCGGCGGCACCATCCAGCAGGAAACAAGGCTGTTCGACAGCCGCCAGGGCGAAACCCGTTCCATGCGCTCCAAGGAAGAGGCGCACGACTATCGCTACTTCCCCGATCCCGACCTGTTGCCGCTGGAACTGGACGCAGGCTGGGTCGAGGCGATCAAAAAGACCCTGCCGGAACTCCCCGACGAGAAGAAGGCGCGCTTCATGTCGCTGGGGCTTGGCGCATACGACGCCTCGGTGCTGGTCGCCGAACGCGAACTGGCCGACTTCTACGAAGAGATGGCCAAGGGTGTGGACGCCAAGGCGGCGGCCAACTGGCTGAACAACGAAGTGCTGGGCCGCCTCAATCGTGACGGTCTGTCAATTACTGAGGTGCCGGTCAGCGCCGCGGCCAACAATGCCATCATCGCCATGGTCGCCGACCAAACCATCTCGGGAAAGATCGCCAAGGACCTGCTGGACATCGTCTGGACCGAGGGCGGCGACCCACGGGCCGTGGTCGAGGCGCGCGGCATGAAGCAGGTGACCGACACCGGCGCCATCGATGCGGCGATCGAAGCGGTGATCGCCGCCAACCCGCAGAAGGTGGAAGAGGTGAAGGCCAAGCCGAAGCTCGCCGCCTGGTTTGTCGGTCAGGTGATGAAGCAGACGGGTGGCAAGGCCAATCCGACGGCGGTCAACGCCGCCCTCAAGACCCGACTCAATCTGCCCGACGAGGGGTGATTCGCACAAAATGCGCATTTCGCGGATCAGCCCCGCAAATCCCGCGCTTTTTTGTCCGTATACGGAGTGATGCATATAACCCCTGAAAAATGGGGATTTTATGCATTTCGCGTTTTTTGGTGTTTTTCGAAAGCCCCCATAGAGTTGCATTTCAAAATGCAAGTACTTCATATTGATGACGTTTTGGGGGGCGACACGAGTCGTTCAGACCCGAACAAACGATAGAGGAGTTGAACATGGCTGCGAAGAAAAAGGCTAAGAAGGCGACTAAGAAGAAGGCCGCCAAGAAGAAGAAGAAGTAATTGACCTCGGTCAATTAGGTTTTCTTCACGGCTACCCCTGAACATTCACTCAGGACGTATCCGATGAATAAGGCAAAGGCCGCGGCTCCCAGGCAATCGCCAAAGGTGCCGCGGCCAAGCTTTTTTTAGGGCACAGATACGGCTCTTGCCGGCCACCTTGCCAATCCCGCCCGACTTCTCCATTTGCAGTGCAGCATCGCAGGGAGATCGGGTATGGCGAAAAAATCCACCAGCAAGCGTGTAAAAAAGGCTTCTCTGACGTCCGGTGCGGTTCGCCGCACGGCCGCCAAGGCCAGCAAGCCCATCGCGCTCTATTACTGGTCTACCCCCAACGGCCACAAAATCAGCATCATGCTGGAAGAGCTGGGGGTGCCGTACCGGGTCCATTTCGTGGACATCAACAAGGGCGAGCAGTTCGCGCCCGCTTTTCTGAAAATCTCTCCCAACAACCGCATCCCCGCCATTGTGGACCCGGCCGGGCCGGGCGGCCGGCCGATTTCGGTCTTCGAATCCGGGGCGATCCTCCAATATCTTGGCCGCAAATATGGCCGCTTCTATCCGCAAGACGAGCGCGCCCGGGTTCAGGTGGAAGAGTGGTTGTTCTGGCAGGTGGGTGGCCTCGGCCCCATGGCGGGCCAGGCCAATCACTTCCGCAACTATGCCAAGGAAGATCTGCCCTATGCCAAGCAGCGTTACACCGATGAGGTCCACCGCCTGCTGGGGGTGATGAACAAGCGCCTGTCCACGCGCAAGTATCTTGCCGGGACCTATTCCATCGCTGATATCGCCTGCTGGAGCTGGGTGCTGTCGGCCTCCAAATACACCGTTCTGGCGCAGTTCCCGCACCTTTCCGCCTGGAAAGACCGTATCGGCGCGCGCAAGGCGGTTGAACGCGCGAAATCCCTGGGCGCGGACCGGCGCAAGCCCATCACGGATGCTGACAGGAAGGTCCTGTTTGGCCAGCGCGCGAAGTAATTTTTCAACCCCCTCCGGTTTCAGCTTCTGCAATGCTCCGCATTGCCCGCTGAAACCACCTCCCCCTTGCCGCGCTGCGCGCTAAAGGGGAGGCGGACCTGTGTTTGCGGCCTCAAAATTAAGTCTTTGTTTGCCTCGTCCTAACGAGACGTAAAAAACAAGGCTAACGCGCGTTTACCGCGCCTTAGTTTCTTCCGGTTCACCATCACCTCACGCGAAGGGCATCCGCCCCTGCACGCGGTGATGGAAGGAACGTGTCGTGGCCTGCATCGATATCGACTCTCTCGCGCAATATGAGCGCGATGCCAAGGAAGGGCGCGCCGATGCGCTCTACAATCTCGGCCTGGCCTATTCGACCGGGCAGGGCGTGGGCGTTGACATGGTCGCGGCCCACAAATGGTTCAACCTCGCAGCCGTGCGCGGCGTGGAAGCCGCCAAGAGCTGGCGCAACCAGCTTGCCGCTGAAATGCAGCCCTCCCAGATCGCGGAGGCCCAAAAGCTTGCCCGCGAGTGGCTCAACATCTTCAAGTGATCACTTTGCCGCCAGCGCCGTGACGCTGGGGGTGCCGGGCGCATAGAGATCCGGCAGTATCCGCAAGAGCGTTTCCTTGCCCGCCAGCCTGGCGCGATAGACCTGGGCATTCTCCAACACACGCTGAACGTAATTGCGGGTCTCGCCCAACGGGATCATCTCAATCCAGTCGATCGGGTCCACACCGGGCGTGCGCGGATCGCCATTGGCCGCCACCCATTTGCGGGCATTGCCGGGACCGGCATTGTAGGAGGCCGCCGCCAGGATCAGCGACCCGCCATAGCGGTCCAGATGGACGTGATATTCCGTCATGCCAAGCTGCATATTGTAGACCGTGTCGCCGATCAGGGCGTCAGGCCGGTAGGGAAGGTTCGCCTGTTTGGCGGCGACCTTGGCGCTGGCCGGCATCATCTGCATCAGGCCCCGCGCGCCGGCGCTGGAAATGGCATAGGCGTCGAATTCGGTCTCCTGCCGGATCAGTCCATGGATCAGCGCCGGATCGGGCGCGCTGCCCGGACCCACATAGGCGGGCAGCGTGATGACCGGATAGGAGAATTGCGGCATCGGCACGCCGTCATAGCCCTGGTTCTTGGCCAGCCGCACCGAAATTTCCGGATAGCCCCAGTCGTTGAGCATCATCATCAGCCGCTTGACCTGGCGCGGTGCGGAATGGGTTTCGACATGGCGCTCGACAAAGCTGCGCAGGCTTGCCGCCTGACCCAGAGCGGCGAGCACCTTGATCTCGCCCATCAGCGGGGAGGCTTCCACCTCGCTGGGTGGTGCGGCTTCCACGATGGTGTCGGTCAGGCGCAGCATCGGCTTGGCATCCGTGCGTGCCAGCGCCACCTGACCGTAGAAGGTGTCGGGAAAGGCCGCCGCCGCCCGGTAGCGGTCCAGTGCGGCCGTAGTGTCCCCCTGGGCCTCGAGGCTGC
This sequence comes from Pseudomonadota bacterium, assembly GCA_041178445.1. Taxonomy (GTDB): domain Bacteria; phylum Pseudomonadota; class Alphaproteobacteria; order Micropepsales; family Micropepsaceae; genus Rhizomicrobium. Next base: position 9,384 of record JBEGVG010000103.1, read on the forward strand.
GGCCCTGCCAGTACAAGGCGCGGCTTTTGCTGATGGGGCGGGCCACGCCGGCTTCCAGCTTGCGGAAATGTTCCAGCGCGGCCGCCGGCTGCTTCAGAAAGCGCAGGGCGATGAACCCTGCCAGGAATTCCTGCTCGGCGAATTGCACGCCGCTGGCAAAGCCGGCATGCCGAACCAGGTCCAGCGCCGTGCGTGGATTGCCGCCGGTCAGTGCATCGCGCGCCTGTATGGCGCTCTCATTCCACCACCGCGCCGCGCGCTCCTTGACCAGCGGCGCTGCTGGCACGCGCAGCAGCATGGCATTGGCTTCACGGTTGCGGTTGGCCCGGCGCAGCGCACGGCTCCAGTCGAACAGCAGGCTGGGATCGCTGGAATCGGCAACCTTGTCCAGCACCGCCTGATCTTTGGGTATCCCGCCGGCCAGGGCGATGCGGGCATTGGCAATGTCCGCCGTCCTGGCATCGACCCGGGCCACCAGCCGCCGGGCGTCGCTGGTCTGTCCAGCCCAAATCAGATTGTTCAGGCGGGCGCGGTCGGCTTCCGGTGTGAGGTGGGCGCCATTCTTTTGCGCGATATCCAGTTCGACGGTGGTGTCGAAGCTGCCTTCAATCCATCCCGATCGGATCAGCGCCGCGCCGCGTGCCTTATCGCCGGTGGCGACCAGCGCTTCGCCCAGCCGGATATTGCCGATGGCCGAATTGGGCGTCTTGCCGGCGAACCATGCCACGATGGCGCTGGGGGCCATGTCGGTGGGAAGTACCGCTTCGGCGCGGGCCTGCAGCGTGCCGGTGAGCGGCCAGGCGCTGGCGCCCTTGGAATCGGTATCTTTGATGACCGCGTCTATCTCGGCGAATGTCGCGCCGCTGTTGCGGTCCAGCGCATAGCGCCATTCCAGCAAGCGTTTGGCGGTCGCGTTTTGTCCCTGGGCGGCCAGCGAACGCGCCGCCACCCAGTCGCCGCGCACCGCGGCGGCAAAGGCGCGGCTGAAGATGTCGTGTTCGGGGGGGGTAAGCAATTTCAGCCGGCTTGGCCGGGTGGTGGAAGACTCCGTGGCGCCGATGGCGTCGGCAATCGGCTGCATCATCACCACATCGCCGCTGCGGGTCAGTCCGGCGGGCAGGCTCTGGGCCAGGCTGTGGTGAAGGCTTCCGGCGATCAGGGCGCCGGACAGGGGCAGGGAAAAAAGGCAGGCACGCGAAAAGGACATGGGCGGATATATCGGCTGCTGGCTTGTTGAAAAGTCGGGATCAGCTTAGACGGATGGCCGCCCAGAAGGCCATAATGGGGCCTAAGCTTCCGGCATAAATGTGACCGGTCCCAAAAAGAAAAACTGGAACTCGACCATGACCAGCATCCGCGACCGCATCAAAGGCTCCATCACCGCCCTGATCACGCCCTTCAAGGACGGCAAGGTGGATGAGGCGGCGTTCCGCAAGCTGGTGAACTGGCAGATCGCCGAAGGAACCCAGGGCCTGGTTCCCTGCGGCACCACAGGCGAATCGCCGACCCTGAGCCATGACGAACACGCCCGGGTGATCGAGCTTTGCGTCGAAGAGACGCGCGGCCGGGTGCCGGTGATCGCCGGTGCCGGTTCCAATTCCACCGACGAAGCCATCATGCGCACCCGCCATGCCAACGAGGTCGGCTGCGACGCGGTTCTGCATGTGACCGGCTATTACAACAAGCCGACCCAGGAAGGGCAGTATCGCCATTTCATGGCGATCGCCGACGCGGTCGATATTCCGATCGTGCTGTACAACATCCCCGGCCGCGCCGTGGTGGGGATCAGCGTCGAGACCATGGCGCGCTTGTGCAAGCACAAGAATATCATCGGGGTGAAGGATGCCACCGCCGACCTGATGCGTCCCAGCCGCGAGCGGCTGGCCTGCGGCAAGGACTGGCTCTTGATCTCGGGCGAGGACGGCACGGCGCTGGGCTACAATGCCCATGGCGGCTCGGGCTGCATCTCGGTGACCGCCAATGTCGCGCCGCGCCTGTGCGCCGAGTTCCAGGCAGCCTGCGCCGCCGGCGACTTCGCCAAGGCGCGCGAATATCAGGACCGGCTGATGCCGCTACATGACGCGCTGTTCTGCGAGACCAGCCCGGCGCCGGTAAAGTATGCCGCCTCGCTGCTGGGCCTGTGCAGCGAAGCCGTGCGGTTGCCGCTGGTGGAAGCCAGCGAAGCTGCGCGCGCCCAGGTCAAGGCCGCGATGCAGGGCGCTGGCATCAAGAACTGATGGCCAAGAAAAAAGACGACGGCTTCAAGATCATCGCCGACAACCGCAAGGCCCGTTACGCCTATGCGATCGGCGAAACGCTGGAAGCTGGCATCATGCTGATGGGCTCGGAGGTGAAGTCCTTGCGCAGCGGCAAGACCACCATCGGGGAGTCTTACGCTCACGCCAAGGATGGCGAGCTATGGCTGGTGAATTCCTATATCCCCGAATACACCCAGGCCTCGCGCTTCAATCACGAGCCCAAGCGCACCCGCAAGCTTTTGGTGCACAAGCGCGAGGCGGCGCGCCTGGCCGCTGCCATCCAGCGCGAAGGCATGACGCTGATCCCGCTGAAGCTCTATTTCAACGCCAAGGGCAAGGCCAAGCTCGAACTGGGCGTGGCCAAGGGCAAGAAGCTGCACGACAAGCGCGAGACCGAAAAGGATCGTGACTGGGCGCGCGACAAGGCAAGATTGCTGAGAGCAAAGGGCTAGCGCGCCAGCGGCTTCGCCTTGCCGACCACATCCTCGAACATTTCGGTGGTCAGCCGCCTGGTGTTGGTGTTGTAGCGCGAGCAATGATAGCTCGAAATCAGCTTGAATTTTCCAATCGTGTAAATCGAGCCGTGCTGGAAAGGGTGCGTGCTGATCTTTGCGCCCAGCGTGGTCAGCACGCTGTCATGGGCGATCTTGCCCAGCGCCAGGATCACTTTCACATTGGGAAGGGTTTCCAGTTCCGATATCAGGAATTGGCGGCAGGTTTTTATTTCCGATGGCTCGGGCTTGTTCTGCGGCGGCACGCAGCGCACCGCATTGGCGATACGGCAATCCACCAGTTCCAGCGTGTCGTCGATGCGCTCATCATAGACGCCTTTCGCCAGGCCATGCTTGAGCAGGGTGGCGTAGAGCAGGTCGCCGGCCCAGTCGCCGGTGAAGGGCCGCCCGGTGCGGTTGGCGCCCTGAAGACCCGGCGCCAGGCCCGCGATCAGGATGCGCGCGGTCAGCGGCCCGAAGCTCGGCACCGGCCCATTGAACCAGTCCGGATATTTGACGCGGTTGGTCTCGCGAAATGCCGCCAGCCGCGGGCAGAGCGGGCAATTATGGGGCGGGGTCAGCGGGGCTTTCATGCCCCGGAACTACTGCTGGACAGCGACGCTGTCCATTTTTTTGATGGTCGCACGGCGATGCGGTCCTTCGGACCGTTCGCCGCTGCTCCTCAGGCCGTTTGCACAAACGCCGGCGAGGGCTTGCTGCCGCCGTCACGGGCGATCTGGCTTTTCAGATCGTCCAGCTCGATGAAATTGTCGGCCTGGCGGCGCAGTTCGTCGGCCACCATCGGCGGGGAGGTGCGGATGGTGGAAACCACGCTGACCCGCTTGCCGCGCCGCTGCACCGCCTCCACCAGGCGGCGGAAGTCGCCATCGCCGGAAAAGATCACCACATGATCGACGCAGGACGACATCTCCATCACGTCGATGGCCAGTTCGATGTCCATATTGCCCTTGACGCGGCGGCGGCCCTGGCTGTCGGTGAACTCCTTGAGCGGCTTGGTCACCACCGCAAAGCCGTTGTAATCCAGCCAGTCCACCAGCGGGCGCAGGGGCGAGAATTCCTGGTCCTCGGCCACGGCGGTGTAATAAAAGGCGCGCACCAGATTGCCTTTGCGCGCGAACAATTCCAGCAGGCGCTTATAATCGATATCGAACTGGAGCCCCTTGGCCGCGCCATACAGGTTGGCGCCGTCGATGAACAATGCGAGCTTCTCGGCCGGATAAAAAAGCATATGACCTCCAAAACATCTGAAGGGCGGCGCACCTTATGTGCCGGTGCGGGCCCATGATCCTGATCGCGCTAGGCGGTAATCTGGCGTCCGCTGCGGGTCCGCCGGCAGAGACGCTCAAACGCGCCCTTGCCCGGCTGGAAGCGCTGGGCGTTGAAATCCTGTCCGTCTCGTCCTTCTATGAAACTCCGGCCTGGCCGGATGCCGCCGATCCGCCCTTCGTCAACGCGGTTGCCGCCGTCAAAACGGCGCTCCAACCCGTTGAACTTCTGGATCTTTTGCATGGGGTGGAAACTGAGTTCGGGCGGATGCGTTCCGTGCCGAACACGCCCCGGACGCTGGATATTGATGTGCTGGATCATGACGGCCGGGTAATGGGCGATGGCATAGTGCTACCGCACCCCAGACTGGCCGTGCGCAGCTTCGTTCTGGTTCCGCTGGCAGAGGTCGCGCCCGGCTGGCGGCACCCGGTTTCGGGACGGGGGGCAGCGGAATTGTTGGCGGCGCTGCCCGACCGAGACGCCCCCAAAAAGCTCGCTTAAGGCGTTTTTTTCTGTTATTCGGACACCATCTCCCGGAGTTCGCGGCTTTTCGGGCCGCTAACCTTTTGAACTTGAAGGATTATCATGGCCCGCGTCACCGTCGAAGATTGCGTCGACAAGATCCCCAACCGCTTTGATCTGGTCCTAGCCGCGGGGTTCCGCGCCCGCCAGCTGTCGGGCGGCGCCGAGCCGATGCTGGAACGCGACCGTGACAAGAACCCTGTCGTTGCCTTGCGTGAAATCGCCGCCAAGCTGATCAAGCCGGAAGATTCCAAGGAAGACTACATCCGCTCGCTGCAAAAGCATGCCGAAGTGGACGAGCCCGAAGAATCTCGCCCCGAGGCCGATGACCGCGAGGATCCCTCGCACCGCCAGGTTACCGAGGAAGAATTGCTGCGCGCTCTTACGACCGAGGCCCAGCGCCGCGCCGAGCCCCAGCCGGAGCCTGAGGCGGACTACGAAGAGTAGTTTTGCCTGAATTCCGGCCTTTTGGTCCCGATTAGGTTCTGATTTCCAATTATTCTGCCTATATTTGGTGGATGACCCCGCCCGCGCCCGCACCTTCGGCTGAAAAGCCGGCTTCCAAGCCGGTTTCCATCCCTGCGCGCGGCCGCCGCCGGCTGATGCGCCAGACCGATCTGGTTGAGCGGGTGCTGTCCTATGACCCCGCCGCCGATGAGGCCCTGCTGAACAAGGCCTATGTCTATGCCATGACGGCGCACGGCAAGCAGTTCCGCGCCTCGGGCGATCCCTATTTCGCCCATCCGCTGGAAGTGGCGGCCATCCTCACCGACCTCAAGCTCGACGTGCCCACCATCGTGACGGCGCTGCTGCACGACACGATCGAGGACACGCTGGTCACATACGAGGATGTGAAGGAAAAATTCGGCGAGGAGATCGCCAATCTGGTGGACGGCGTCACCAAACTGTCCCAGTTGGAAGTCTTTTCCGAACGCACCAAGCAGGCGGAGAATTTCCGCAAGCTGATGCTGGCCATCACCAGCGACATCCGCGTGCTCCTGGTGAAGCTGGCGGACCGTCTGCACAACATGCGCACCCTGGGTTACATCGACAAGCCCGACAAGCGCCGCCGCATCGCCCAGGAGACGGTGGACATCTACGCCCCGCTGGCGGGCCGCATCGGCATGCAGAATATGCGCGAGGAGCTGGAGGACCTGGCCTTCGCGGAACTGGATGCGGAGGCGCGCAATTCCATCGTCACCCATTTCGCGCGTCTCGACATGGTGGGCGGGGACCGGGTGGGCCGCATCGCCGACCAGATCAAGCGCAAGCTGGCCGAGCATGGCATGGAGGCCTGGGTCTATGGCCGCGGCAAGCGCCCCTTTTCCATCTGGCGCAAGTTGCAGACCAAGAAATTGTCCTTCGAACAGCTGTCCGACATTTTCGGCTTCCGGGTGATCGTGAGCGCGACCGCCGATTGCTATCGCGCGCTGG
>JBEGVG010000104.1:0-19946 GCA_041178445.1 Pseudomonadota bacterium
CGCAGGCTTCTTCGCGCTCAAGGGTTTTGGTCTCATCTTCGTTCCTTCGTCATTACGACGAGACCAAAACCCTCCTTAAATCACAACCTCAATTCTGGGCCATAGGCGCTGACGGCGGACATTCCAGACCGGGCGATCCAGCGGGTGGGCCATGCAACTTTTGACAGTCTTGCGGACCGGCGCGAATGCGGAAAAACTGCGGCGTAGCGGTGTGCGCCGATTGCGATACTAGGTATAGCGGCCCCGGAAAGCTGTTCCTGCCATGCCTGTTAGCAGTTGGCCGAACCGCTTGAACCAACGCGTCTCGAACGGTTGATTGCTCGCCCCGCGGCGGAAGCTTTTGAAGGACACATGGAACAGGAAGCCTACCGCCACGTCCCGTACGACATTGACGTCGAACAGGCCTTGCTGGGCGCCATCCTGGCCGACAACCGGGCGATGGAGCGGGCCAGCGCGCTGGTCAAGCCCGAGCATTTCTACGATCCGCTGCACGCCCGCATCTACGAGACCATGTCGCAGATGATCGAGCGCGGCGGCGTGGTGGTCACCCCGCTGACCCTGCACGCCACCATGAAGTCCGATCCCGGCGTGATCGAGACCGGCGGCCAGGCCTATTTCGAAGCCATGCGCGCCGCCGCCCCCGCCATTCCCAATGTGCGCGACTATGCCAATATCCTGTCCGATCTTTATGTGCGGCGCAGCCTGATCCGCATCGGCGAGGATATCGTCAACACCGCCTATGACGCGCCGACCGAGAAAACGTCCAGGGAACAGATCGCCGAGGCCGAAAAGGCGCTCTATGCGGTGGCCGAGACCAACAAGTATGGCGAAGGGGCGCTGGATTTCCACGAAGCACTGCGCAAGGCGGTGGAGTCGGCGGAAAAAGCCCATGCCCGCGGCGGGCGCATTTCGGGCATCACATCGGGTTTCACCGATATCGACTCGCTGCTGGGCGGCCTTCAGCCAAGCGACCTTCTGATCCTGGCCGGGCGTCCCGGCATGGGAAAGACGGCGCTGGGCACCAACATGGCCTTTCATGCGGCCCAGCAATATATGCGTGACCTGGAATCGGGCGCGGAGTTTCCCAGCGGCGCGCCGGTGCTGTTCTTCTCCCTCGAAATGGCGGCGCAGCAGCTCTCGGCGCGTATTCTCTCCGAACAGGCCGAGCTGGAAATGTGGAAAATCCGCAACGGCAAGTTCAGCGAAAGCGAATGGGAGAAATTCGTCCTCACCATGCAGGATCTGTCCTCGCTGCCGCTTTACATCGATGACAGCGGCGGCATTTCCATCGCCCAGATCGCGGCCCGCGCCCGCCGCCTCAAGCGTGAAAAGAATATCGGCCTTATTATTATTGATTACCTCCAGCTGGTCGAACCGTCGCGCCGCCACGAAAACCGGGTGCAGGAAATCACCGAAGTCACAAAGGGCCTCAAGACCCTGGCCAAGGAACTCAACGTGCCGGTGCTGGCGCTGTCGCAGCTGTCGCGCGGCGTCGATGCGCGCGACGACAAGCGCCCGGTGCTGTCGGACCTGCGCGAATCCGGCTCCATCGAGCAGGATGCCGACGTGGTGATGTTCGTCTATCGCGAGGAATATTACCTCAAGTCCCGCGAGCCCGAGCCGGGCAGCGCCGAACATGCCAAATGGATGGAAAAGCTGGAACGCGCCACCAACCGCGCCGAAGTGCTGGTGGAAAAGCACCGGCACGGCGCCACGCGCAACATCGATCTGGTGTTCGAAGGCATGTACACCCGCTTCAGCAATATGGCGCAGGACGGCTACACGCCGCCGCGTTGACGGGCGCTGGGGTCAGTCGGTGCGCATGGCGATGAATTTCGCGCCGCGTCTGAGCGCCATGAACTGCATCGGCAGCAGGCGCAGGTCATAGCCGAAGCGCACCAGTTCGCGCAGAAGATAGCGCCCGCTCCAGCGCCGAAGCCCGGCGCGGGTGCCGTCGATGTCCGATTTCTCCCCGACGAATTCGGTCTGCCGCGCGATGGCCGGCACCAACTGCCAGGGGGCCAGCGAGGCGAACAGCGCCGAATTGTTGGGATTGAACAGCAGGTGATCGACCGGCAGGTTGAAGCGCGTCTCGCCCAGCAAAGCCTCCGCCGCGCCGCGCGACAGGATATAGGCGGCAGCCCCCGTATGGCGCGACAGCATGCGGCCCAGCATGAAATCCTCGCCGACCGGGCGCAGCTCGTTCAGCAGCACGCGCTGGCCGGGTGGGCCGTAATGTTCCAGCTTGACCACTTGCACCGATGAGGGAATCCAGCCGTCGCTGGTCAGCAGCGCCGCCGCAGACGGCGACAGCCGCACATCATCTTCCAGGAACACGGCATGGGCATCGCCGGAGGCAACGAACATTTCCCAGGCGCAGCGATGGGACAGAAGACAGCATTTGTCGCCGCGCGGAATTTCCCCCAGCGGGCCGCTGCCTGCGAACCAGCGGTCGATACTGGCGGCCTCGGCGCTGGCGGCGTCCAGGGCCTCTACCCGGATCAGGGGCAGGCCCCGCGCCTCGGCGGCCATGGCCGCCAGCCGGTCGGGACGCCGGGCCAGGTTGATCAGGTAAATCCGCATGGCGCTGGCGTTAGCATTTTCGCGGCTTTTCCGCCATTGCGGCAGGGACTTATCCGCTGTTGCCCCCTGTTTTGCCCCCCGTCCGGCTTCTATATGGTGGGGTGGCGGGGAAGCGCTTTGAACGGATAGTGGCTTTTGACGATTGATACTCCTGCCCTGGCGCATCCCTTCCTGCGCCCCAATGGCGGCCCCGCGGAGCTCAAGCGCACCAATGTGTCGCGCGCGACCTCCTGGGCGCTGGTGGGGGCGCTGCATGTCCTGTTATTCACTGTGCTGGTGGTGTCGATCCGCCCCATGACCGAGCGCGACCGGCCGGTGATCGAAGCCCTGATGATGCTGCCGGCGCTGGGCAACAATCCCAACGCTCCGCCGCTGCGCACCGTCAATCCCGATGTCCAGAACGCCGCCCCGCCCCTGATCACCACCGCGCCCATCACCATTCCCAAGCCCGAGGTGGTGCCCGATTCCGAAGGCCGGCAGACGGTGACGCCGGGCGACATACTGGCGGCGGTGGGCCGCGAACTGGCTTGCAGCGCCGGCAGCTGGGAGCATCTTTCCAAGGCCGAACGCGAGATCTGCGGCGGCATTCCCTGGCGCGCCATGAAGCTGCCCAATGGTTCGCTGGTGATGGTGCCGGGCAACCAGCTGCCGCGCCTGCGCCAGCCCGATCCCAATGAAGGCATCCGCGTCACCGGCGGCGAACAGATGCAGCGCGACCTGCAGATGGGCCGCAATCCCACCCTGAACGGCTGCCCCATCCTGCAGCACACGCCATGCCTCAGCCCCTCCACCGGCGGCGGCGGCATCAATATCCTGGGAGGGAATTAGTGGACGCGCGCACCTCACGCCGCCATCCTTCCGCCATGGGCCAGGCCATGGGCGATGATTTCGAAGCCGCGCGCCTGACGGTGCGGCTGGATGCCATCGCCGCCAATTACCGCACCTATTGCCGCATGACCGGGCCCTGCGCGGTGGCTGCTGTTGTGAAAGCCGATGCCTATGGCATGGGCGCAGCCGCCGTGGCCCCGGCGCTGGTGGCAGCCGGCTGCGACAGCTTCTTCGTGGCGCGGCTGGCCGAAGGCATTGCCCTGCGCAAGGCCCTGCCGGTCGCGCGCATCTTCGTGCTGGACGGATGCCAGGCCGACGCGGTGCCCGCGCTGCTCACCCATCGCCTGATCCCCGCATTGAACAGCCTGGCCGACATCGCCGCCTGGAGCGCCGCCGCTGCCGCCGCGAAAACAACTCTGGACGCGGTAATCCATGTCGATACCGGCATGAACCGGCTGGGGCTTGCGCCCGACGAACTCGCCATCCTGTCGGGGCAGAGCGCCAGGCGTCTGGCGGGTCTCAATGTGGTGCTGGTGATGAGCCACCTGGCCTGCGCCGACGAGAACAGCAAGATGAATGGCGAGCAGCTGTCGCGCTTCCGACAGGCGCTCGCCATGCTGCCGCCCGCGCCCGCCAGCCTGGCCGCCAGCCATGGCGCCTTTCTGGGCATGGAATATCACTTCGACCTGGTGCGGCCCGGCGTGGCGCTGTATGGCGCCAACCCGCAGAATACGGCGCAAAACCTGATGCAGACCGCCGCCATTGTGACCGGAAAAGTGCTGCAGGTCCGCCGAATTGACAGAGGGGACAGCGTTGGCTACGCAGCCACGTTCCGCGCGAAAAGGCCGACCATGCTTGCCACCGTGGCACTCGGATATGCCGACGGCATCCCGCGCACCCTGTCCAGCAAGGGTGCGGCGGCGATCCATGGCGCGCGTGCGGCGATCGTGGGGCGGGTGTCGATGGACCTGATCACCCTGGACGTCACCGATATCGCGGTGAATCCGGGCGATGAGGCCGAGCTGCTGGGGGAGACCATCACCCTGGGCGAGGTTGCCGCCAGCGCCGGCACCAACGAATATGAAATCCTCACCCGGCTGCGCCGCATGCCGCGCGTCTATGAAGGGACGACAGGCTGACCGTCATGAATCCGTTTGCTCCCATCGGCCGGTCCACCATGACCCTCTTGGCCCATATCGGCCGGCTGTCCATGTTCACCGGCACCGCGCTGGCGGCCATCGTCGCGCCGCCGATCTATTGGCGCCTGATCGGCCAGCAGATCATGCGCATCGGCTATTACTCCCTGCCGGTGGTGGGGCTGACCGCCTTCTTCACCGGCGGTGCGCTGGCGCTGCAGATCTATCTGGGCGGCAACCGCTATGGCGCTGAAGCCATCGTGCCGCAGATCGTGGTGCTGGGCATCACCCGCGAACTGGGTCCGGTGATCGCCGGCCTGATGGTGGCGGGCCGCGTCGCCGCCGCCATCGCCGCCGAGATCGGCACCATGAAAGTGACCGAGCAGATCGACGCCCTGACCACCCTGGCCACCAATCCCATCAAGTATCTGGTGGTGCCGCGCCTGATCGCCGCCGTCTTGTGCATGCCGGTGCTGGTGGGCATCGCCGACTCCATCGGCGTGTTCGGCGGCTATGTCGTGGCGGCCCAGAGCCTGGGCTTTTCGGGCGGCATCTATCTGAAGAACACGGTGGACTTCGCCACCCAGCAGGACATCGTGTCGGGCCTGATCAAGGCGGCGGCCTTCGGCTTCATCATCGCGCTGATGGGCTGCTACAACGGCTTTAACTCCAAGGGCGGGGCGCAGGGCGTCGGCAACGCCACCACCGCGGCGGTGGTGTCGTCCTCGATCCTGATCCTGGCCGCCAATTACCTTCTCACCACGCTGCTGTTCTCCAAATGACACCGAAAATTCAATTGATCGGCGTCAATAAGCGCTTCGGCTCCAAGGTGGTGCTGGATGGCATCGACCTGACGGTCGAGCCGCGCACCTCGCTGGTGATCATCGGCGGCTCGGGCACCGGCAAGTCGGTCATGCTCAAGTCGATCCTGGGCATCATCCGCCCGGACGAGGGCACCATCCTGATCGATGGCGAGGACATCACCCATATCAACGGCGCGGCGCGCGACAAGGTGATGAAGAAGTTCGGTATGCTGTTCCAGGGCGGGGCGCTGTTCGACAGTCTGCCGGTCTGGCAAAATGTCGCCTTCGGCCTGATCCAGGGCCGCGGCATGAAGCGCAGCCTGGCGCGCGACATCGCCATCCAGAAACTGGCCAAGGTGGGACTGACCGCCGATGTCGGCGACCTGTTCCCGGTGGAACTGTCGGGCGGCATGCAGAAGCGCGTCGGTCTTGCCCGCGCCATCGCCGCCGACCCGGAAATCATCTTCTTCGACGAACCCACCACGGGCCTCGACCCGATCATGGCCGACGTGATCAACGACCTGATCGCGTCCACCGTGAAGGATGTCGGCGCCACCGCGCTTTCCATCACCCACGACATGGCCTCGGCGCGCAAAATCTCCGACCGCATCGCCATGCTTTATGGCGGCAAGATCATCTGGCAGGGTCCCACAGCCGCCATCGACAATAGCGGCAACCCCTATGTCGACCAGTTCATCCATGGGAAGGCCGAAGGGCCAATAAAAATGGCAGTCAAAGCGTAGCTTTGACTGCGTAAAAAGAGCCTGATCAAGACGGGTGAGGACCGACCGGCGTAGCCGGTCAAATCGGTCCGGTGGACCGATTTGAGGGCCGAACGCCGCGAGCTTGAGCGAGCGGCCGGGCCGGCTGCACAACCATCTCTTTCGTCATGGCCCGCTTTATGCGGGCCACCCAGTTTTCTGCTAGGAACAAACTGGATGGCCCGGACCAGCCGGCCATGACAAGTTATTGTTTCAAGCGATCGGCCGAACGGATGGGAGAAGTTTTCTGATGGGCCCGATCCTGTACCTGCGCACCCACTATTGGGCCAAACGCTACGCCGCCGAACTGCGTCCCACGCTGGTGATGATCCTGGGTGAGCGGAAATATTACACCACCTGCCAGATCAAGGCGGTGGCGGAAGACCTCGGCCTGAACCTGAAATTCCTGGTGCTGGGCTATGCCTGTTTTCTGCCCCAGGACCGTTTTGAAACCGAAAAGCAGGGATTGAAAGTCCGGCTCACCTATCACCAGGCCCGCGCCATCATGGCCAAGTATATGCCCACAAGCCTGATGGCCCCGGAAGAGTGAGCTTTTTCCGCCCCCGTTGACCGCTGTGGTAAACTCGAATCATGGCGAAATCCTCCACCATTCCCGGTCCGACCCTCCCCTTGAGGGAGGGTCGAAAAATTCCAAGCGCGCAGCGCGGGGATTTTTCGGGGAGGGGTCATGCCTATATCTGGCCACCAGACCCCTCCCCGAAATCCGGGCTCGCTGCGCTCACCCCGATTTCGACCCTCCCTCAAGGGGAGGGTGCATAATGGCGAAATCATCCACTTCCTTTGCCTGCCAGTCCTGCGGCGCGACCTATCCAAAATGGTCGGGCAAGTGCGATGCCTGCGGCGGCTGGAACACGATCGTGGAGGAGGGCGTCGCGCCGCCCCTCGGATCGGGAGCGACCCGAAGAGCAAAAGGCCGCAAGATCACGCTGGAGGATTTGAAGACCGAAGACGCGCCGCCCGAGCGCCGTCCCACCGGCATCGCCGAATTCGACCGCGTCACCGGCGGCGGGCTGGTGCCGGGGTCCGCGCTCCTGGTCGGCGGCGATCCGGGCATCGGCAAATCGACTATCATTCTTCAGGCGCTGGGCCAGTATGCCAACAATGGCGGCCATGCCATCTATATCTCCGGCGAAGAAGCCATGGCGCAGGTGCGCATGCGCGCCGCCCGCATGGGATTGGCCGATGCGCCGCTGATGCTGGGCGCCGCCACCTGCGTCGAAGACATTCTCGCCACGCTGGAAGCGGGCAAACCGCCGGGCATTGTCGCCATCGACTCCATCCAGACGCTGTGGACCGGCGCATTGGGTGCGGCGCCGGGAACCATCGCCCAGGTGCGCACCGCATCCTTCGATCTGGTGCGCTATGCCAAGGCGTCGGGCGCGGCGCTGCTGCTGGTTGGTCATGTGACGAAAGACGGCCAGATCGCCGGCCCCAAGGCGGTCGAGCATCTGGTCGATGCGGTGCTCTATTTCGAAGGCGAGCGGGGTCATCATTTCCGCGTGCTGCGCGCGGTGAAGAACCGCTTCGGCGCCACCGACGAAATCGGCGTGTTCGAGATGACCGGCAAGGGTCTTGCCGAGGTCGCCAATCCGTCGGCGCTGTTTCTGGGCGACCGCAAATCGGCCTCGCCCGGCACGGCGGTGTTCGCCGGATTGGAGGGCACCCGTCCGCTTTTGTGCGAAATCCAGGCGCTGGTTTCGCCCACCTCCTATGGCACGCCGCGCCGAGCGGTGGTGGGCTGGGACACCGGGCGGCTTGCGATGATCCTGGCGGTGCTGGACGCCCGCGCCGGGGTTGGAATCGGGGCCAGCGATGTCTATCTGAACGTCGCGGGCGGTTTGAAGATCGGCGAGCCCGCGGCCGATCTGGCGGCCGCCGCCGCGCTGGTTTCCTCTTTCGGTGGAGAGCCCTTGCCGCGCGACACGGTGTTTTTCGGGGAGATTTCGCTGTCGGGCGACATCCGCCCGGTGCCCCAGGCCGAAAGCCGGCTGAAAGAGGCCGCCAAGCTGGGTTTCAAGAATGCCTTCGTTCCCACCGGAACGCGGGCCGAGGTCGCCGGCATGGCGTTAACGGAAGTTACCAGCGTCGCCGAACTGCTGAGATTTGCGCCTGAACCCACACTTAGAAGGGAAAAAGTCGTGGGCCGTGGTAAAGTCGAATCATGAGCCTGTCGGTCACCTTCCTGGATTGTCTGATCGTTCTGGTCATTGTCGTGTCGGCGGGCTACGCCGCCTGGCGCGGCTTTCTGTGGGAAACCCTGACCATCTTCGAATGGGTGGCGGCGGCCTTCGCCTGCCTCTATTTCGGGCCGTATCTGATCCCGATGATGCGGTCCTTGGTCAGCCAGCCCTGGCTGGCCTCCTTGCTGGCCTATGCGGCGGTGTTCCTGGCGGTGTTCATTCCCCTGGCCTTCATGAGTCACCGCTTCAGCGAAAGCGTGAAGAACTCGCCGATCGGACCGCTCGACCGGGCGGCGGGCGTCGCCTTCGGGGTGGTGCGCGGGCTGGTGATCGTGGGCTTGGCCTATCTCGCCTATACCTATTTCAACCCCATCCGCCAGCAGCCGCGCTGGCTGACCGAGGCGGAACTTCTGCCCGTGGTCCAGAGTACCGCCGAAGTCCTGCTGTCGGTGGTTCCGGACGCGCCCCAGAATGTCAGCTACGCGCCCGAAGAGGTGCGCCAGGCGCCCGCCGCGACACGGGCGTCCAGCCCCGGCTCTGACCCCATGGCAGACCTGATCCGCTCCAATGGCAATGCTAACCGTGTTTCTCCCGCCCCGCGTGCACCGGTGCAGCAGAACAGCGCACCGGCAGCCCCTGAATCCTATGGCGCCACTGACCGCCAGCAGCTAGACAAGCTCATAGAGACCGGCGGAAACCGCACCCGATGACCGGCCATAGCGATCATATCTGGGATGACGACTCGCTGCACGAGGAGTGCGGCGTATTCGGCATTTTCGACCATGCCGATGCCGGCGCGCTGTCGGTTCTGGGGCTGCATTCGCTGCAGCACCGGGGCCAGGAAGCTGCGGGAATCGTCACCTATGATCAGGGCCAGTTCATCGCCGAGCGCCATATGGGGCTGGTGGGCGATGCCTTCGGGCGCAACTCGCAGGCCGCCCGCAACCTCAGGGGCAGTTTCGCGATCGGCCATAATCGCTATTCCACCGCCGGCGGCAGCCGCGCCAGCAACATCCAGCCCATGTTCGCCGATCTGGCCGGCGGCGGGCTGGCCATCGCCCATAACGGCAATCTGACCAACGCCCACACCCTGCGCACCGAACTGGTGGCGCAAGGCGCGATCTTTCATTCCACCTCCGACACCGAAACCATCATTCACCTGACCGCGCGCAGCGCCAAGGCGCGCATCGTCGACAAGCTGATCGACGCGCTGTGCCAGGTGCAGGGCGCCTATTCTCTGGTGGCGTTGACCTCGAAAAAGCTGATCGGTGTGCGCGATCCCAACGGGGTGCGGCCGCTGGTGATGGGGCAGCTGGACGGCGCTTACATCTTCGCCAGCGAAACCTGCGCCCTGGATATCATCGGCGCGGAATATGTGCGCGACGTGAAGCCGGGCGAGATGGTGGTGGTGGACAAGGACGGCGTCCAGACCCATTTCCCCTTCAAGGCGCAGCAGAGCCGCTTCTGCGTGTTCGAATATATCTATTTCGCGCGTCCCGACTCCACGCTGGAGGGGCGCAACGTCTATGAGGCGCGCAAGAATATCGGCGCGGTGCTGGCCGAGGAATCGCCGGTCGATGCCGACATGGTGATCCCGGTGCCCGATAGCGGCGTGCCCGCCGCGCTGGGCTTTGCCAATGCCGCCAAGATTCCCTTCGAACTGGGCATCATCCGCAATCACTATGTCGGACGCACCTTCATCGAGCCGTCCGATTCCATCCGCCATCTGGGCGTGCGCCTGAAGCACAATCCCAACCGCGCCAAGCTCAAGGGCCAGCGCGTGATCTTGGTGGACGATTCCATCGTGCGCGGCACCACTTCCAAGAAGATCGTCGCCATGGTGCGCGATGCCGGCGCCACCGAGGTCCATTTCCGTGTCTCCTCGCCGCCCACCACCCATTCCTGCTTCTATGGCGTGGACACGCCCAACACCGACGAACTGCTGGCCCACAAGATGGATGTGGAGCAGATGCGCCGCTTCATCGGGGCTGACTCACTGGCCTTCATCTCCATGAACGGTCTGTACCGCGCCATGGAAAAGCCCGAGCGCAACGCCAAGGCGCCGGGCTTCTGCGACGCCTGTTTCTCGGGCGACTATCCCATCTCGCTGACCGACATTTCGGGCGGCACACGGCAGCTCTCGCTGCTGGCGGACGTGGCCTAGACCCCCGAATGTCATGGCCCGCCGGAGTGCGGGCCACCCAGGTGACGATTTCCCCATGCCGAAAATTCTGACACCGACCACTTCCGACCCTGCGATTTCTTTGTGTGTTTCAACTGGATGGCCCGCATTTGCGGGCCATGACAATTAGGCTGGCAAACATGGCTGATCTTTCCGGGCGCATCGCGCTCATCACCGGTGCGTCGCGCGGCATTGGCCGGGCCGCCGCCCTGGCGCTGGCTGAGGCCGGCGCCCATGTCATCCTGGTGGCGCGCACCGTGGGCGGGCTGGAAGAAACCGACGACGCCATCCGGAAGATTGGCGGCACCGCCACCCTGGTGCCGATGAACCTGCGCGATTTCGACGCCATCGACCGGCTGGGCGCCTCGATCTATGAACGCTGGGGCAAGCTGGATGCGATGCTGGGCAATGCCGGGGTGCTGGGGCCGCTGACGCCGCTGGCCCAGATCACGCCCAAGAATTTCGCCGAAGTGATGGAAGTGAACGTCACCGCCAACTGGCGCCTGATCCGCTCCATGGACCCCTTGCTGCGCCAGTCCGATGCCGGGCGGGTATTGTTCGTCTCCAGCGGCGCCGCAAAGAAGCATACGCCCTATTGGGGCGCCTATGCCGTCAGCAAGGCGGCACTGGAAATGCTGGCCCTGACCTATGCCGCCGAATGCGCGGGAACGACCGTCAAGGTCAACCTGCTCAATCCGGGCCCGATGCGCACCGCGATGCGGGCCAAGGCGATGCCGGGCGAGGACCCCGCGACGTTGCCCACACCCGACCAGATCGCACCGCAGATCGTGGAGATGCTGTCGCCGTCTTTTGGGACAAGCGAGACCATCGCCAGTTTCCGCCGATAGCTACTTCTTCGGCTTCGGCGCGTAGGGGTTCTTGCTGTTGCGCACCGAAAAGCGCAGCGGCGTGCCCTTGAGATTGAAGTTTTCCCTCAGGCCGTTGGACAGGTAGCGCAGGTAAGCCTCGGGCAGGGCGTCGAGCTGGTTGCCGAACAAGGTGAAGCTGGGCGGCCGCGCCTTCCTCTGGGTCATGTAGCGGATGCGCACACGCCGCCCGCTGATCGCGGGCGTGGCATGGCGCTGCAGCGCCCCTTCCAGGAAACGGTTCAAGGTGGCGGTGGAAACGCGCGTGTTCCAGGCCTTGTCGGCTTCGGTGACGGCGTCCGCCAGCCGGTCGATGCCTTCGCCGGTGCGCGCCGAGGTGGCGATCAGCGGCGCGCCGGCGATCTGCGGCAGCAGGCGGTCCAGCTTTTCGCGCATCCGCGAAATTCCGCCCGCCTTGTTCTCCAAGAGGTCCCATTTGTTGACGGCAAACACGATGGCGCGGCCTTCGCGGGCGATCAGGTCGGCGATGGTGAGGTCCTGTTTTTCGAACGGCGCATTGGCGTCGATCATCACGATGACGCAGTCGGCAAAGCGGATGGCTTCCAGCGTGGAGGCCACCGACATTTCTTCCAGCGTCTCGCCCGCCACCCGCGCCTTTTTGCGCAGGCCCGCCGTGTCGTGCAGCAGCACGTCGCGGTCCCCCGCTTTCCACGGCGCGGTGATGGAATCGCGGGTCAATCCGGCTTCCGGCCCCACCAGCGAGCGCTCCTCGCCCAACAGGTGGTTGAACAGGCTGGATTTGCCGACATTGGGCCGCCCCACCAGCGCCAGCCGCAAGGGCCGGTCGAGATAGTTGACGGTGATGTCTTCCAGCGGCTCATCGTCTTCGGAAAATTCGTCCTCGGAGTCTTCCTCGATATCCTCGTGATACGCTTCGTCTTCCTGCTCGCCGTCTTCTTCTTCGTCCTCGGCTTGCGACTTGGGGACCAGCGCTTCCAGCGCCGCCACCAGATCTTCCATGCCCAGATTGTGTTCGGCGGAGATGCGGATCGGATCGCCCAGGCCCAGCCCATAGATTTCGGCGGGGATTTCCACCCGGCCCTCGCACTTGTTGGCGGCCAGGATGACGGGCTTGCCGGACTTGCGCAGGGTCTGGGCGATGATCTGGTCGCCCGCGGTGATCCCGGCGCGGGCGTCGATCAGGAACAGCAGCGCCTCGGCCTCCGCGATGGCGGTGATGGTCTGCTGGGTCATGCGATGGGCTATGCTGCCGGTGACGGCATCTTCGAAACCGGCGGTGTCGATCAGCGTCAGCGCGATGCCTTCATACTCGGCATCCACCGCCTGACGGTCGCGGGTGACGCCCGGCGTGTCATGCACGATGGCGGCGGTGCGGCCGGCAAGGCGGTTAAAGAGACGGGACTTCCCCACATTGGGGCGCCCGACAATGGCTAGCTTTAATGGCATGGCGCATCTTACCGCAGCGCGACGAGTTCGGCGGACGCGGTGTAGATATACAGGGTGCCGTCCGCCACCACCGGGGCGATGGTGGTGCCGTCTGGAATTTCCACCCGGCCGACCAGCCGCCCGTCATAGGGCGACAGGGCCTGGGCATAGCCATTGGACGAGACCACGATCAGCTTGTCCGAAACCAGCACCGGACCGGCCCACAGGATGGGGCCTCTCTTGCGGTCCGCATTCTCATATTGCGGCATCTGGTGAATCCATTTCACCTTGCCTTCGGTGCGGGTCAGGCAGAGCAGGCGCGCATTGTTGTCCAGCACATAGACATAATCGCCCGCCGCCCAGGGAGTCTGGATGCCGCCAATGTCGCGCGACCACATGCGGTCGCCGGTGTTCATGCTGAAGGCCACCATCAGGCCGGACTGGCTGATGGCATAGACCACGCCGCGATCGATCACCGGGCGTCCGGCAATATCGTCCATCTGGGACAGAGCGGTGACCTGGCCGGTGCGCGACAGCACATCGCTCCAGCCGACCTGGCCGGCCTGGATGCGCAGGGCGAAGAGTTCGCCCGACGTATAGGGCACGATCACGGTTTCGCCGGAGATCGCCGCATTGGTGGAGGCCAGCATGCCGGCGGCCTCGGTGATGCCCTGATGATCCCATAGCTGGCGGCCGTCATCCTCCGCCAGGGCGTAGAAATGATTGTCGTGGGTGGAGAAGAATATCCGCCCCGCCGTCACCACCGGTGCGTTGACGATCGGCATCTTCATGTCGCGGCGCCAGATTTCCTTGCCGGTGCGCGCATCCATTGAGATCACCACGCCAAAACCGCTGGTGGTGATAAGGCGGCCCTTCGAATAGGCGACGCCGCCGCCCATGCCCTGGGCCGGGTCAACGGTATTGGGCTTGCCGAGCAGGCCCCACAGGGTGGGCCAGTCGGTGCCGTCCTTGGGCGCCAGTTCCTTGTCCCAGGCGGGACGGCCGTCACTGGCGCGGAAGGCGAAGACATGCGCTTCGGAATCCTGCACGAACACCATGCCGCCGCCCACCACGGGCGCGGATGTCAGGGCGGAAGCGGAATCGGAGCCTTTGCCGGCGTCCTGGCTCCACACCTGGCTCAGCCGTCCCGGCGCGGCCAGGTGATACATGGCGTTGGCGGCATAGCCGCCGGGCAGAGGCCATTCGGGATTGCGATAGGGCGGCGGCAGCAGCACCGGCGTCTTGACCAGTTCGGGATCGGGCTTGAGCGCTTCGTCCAGCGACATCACCGGAATGCGCACGCCGCGCAGCGTGGACTTCTTGCCGCTGCTGGCGAACCAGCTGCCGACTTCGTCGGTCACGGCGCAGCCCTGCAACAGCAGCGCGGCGGCCGCGACGGCCAGAACAAGAGCGGTGGCGCGTGTCCGCATCATTGCGCCGGGGCGGCGGGCGATGCCGCCGGTGCAGCGGTAGCAGCAGCAGGTTGGGGCGGCGGGGGCACCACCACTTCAGGGGGCACCGTGCCGAAGGTGACGGCGCCGCCATTCCTCAGATATTCGGACATCGCCTTGGCGCGCGCCCGAAGCGCGTCGGGCGCTTCGGCATTGGCCGCCAGCGCAGCATATTTGGTCTGGGCCGATTTCAGGTCCATCGCCTTGTAATCGGCGAAGGCCAGGATTTCGTGGGCGTTTTCGCGCCACGGACTGCCCGGCTGGTCCAGCGGCTTGAGGAGTTCGGCCAGCTCGGTACGCGGAGCGGTTTCGGACAGCGCCCAGGCGGCCCGCAGCCTTGCGACCGATCCGATCGGGCCGGTGTCGCTGTTGGCGATCTCCTTGTAGATTTCTATGGCTTCGCTGCGCTGGCCGGCCGCGAACATGGCGCTGGCCTGGCTGAGACGCGCCACCGGGCCATAGCTCTTGGCCTTGGCGAGATCGACAAAGGCGTTGGCGGCGGTCTGCGGATTGGCGACGCGCTGCGCGGCCAGATATTGGGCGGAGACGGCTTCGCGCTGCTGGCGCTCATGGCGCTGGTACAGCTGCCAGGCGCCGATGCCCACAAACACCATGACGCCCGCCGCGATGATATAGTTGCCGTAACGCTTCCAGATCCTCTGGGCCCGTTCGCGGCGAACGTCTTCTTCGACTTCGCGGAAAATATCACTCACAGTTCCAAAACCTTTTTCGCCAGGGCGTTGCGGGGCCCTGTTTGACAGGGCGAAGCCCTTGAGAAGGCGTGTTAATTAGCCCGCGCGGCGTTTGCGCGCAATGCGCCTTTCCGTAAGGATAAGGCCAAAAATGGCCCATTTACGGCTTTTGCGCGGGCTTGCGGCTGCCGCTCGCCGGAAGGCTCACGGCGTTCGCGGCTCAAACCGATCCGCAGGATCGGTTTGTCCGTTGCCTACGCTGCCACTAGGCAACCGCCGGTCGCCGCTCACAGGGCTTTTTTCATGGGGTAGACATTTTCTACCCCCGGGAAACGCCGTTCGCGCACATCGCGCGCATAGGCTTCCACCGCCGCCTCGATGGCTGGACCCAGCTGGGCATACTGGCGCACGAATTTGGGCGGGTTGGGATTGAGGCCCAGCATGTCCTCCATCACCAGCACCTGGCCGTCGCAGGTGGCGCTGGCGCCGATGCCGATGGTGGGAATGGGGATGAGATTCGTGATGCGGGCGGCCAGCGGCTCGGCCATGCCTTCCAGCACGACCGCAAAGGCGCCCGCCTCTGCCACAGCCTTGGCATCGGCTTCCAGCGCCGGCCATTCGGCCTGGGTGCGGCCGGTGGTGCGAAAGCCGCCCTGCACATTGACCATCTGCGGCGTCAGCCCGATATGGCCCATAACCGGAATGCCGCGCTGGGTGAGATACTGGATGGTCTCGGCCATGCGCAGCCCGCCTTCCAGTTTCACGGCCGTTGCGCCGGTTTCCTGAATGACGCGCGCGGCATTGCGGAAAGCCACCTGCGGGCTTTCCTCGTAAGACCCGAAGGGAAGGTCCACCGTGACCAGCGCCCGGCTGGAGCCGCGCATCACCGCCTTGGCATGGGTGATCATCATGTCGAGCGTGACGCCCAGCGTGTTCTCCAGCCCGTGCATCACCATGCCCAGACTGTCGCCCACCAGGATCAGGTCGACATGGTTGTCGAGCAGCTTGGCGGTATGGGCGTGGTAGCAGGTCAGGCACACCACCGGACTGCCGCCCTTGTGGGCGCGAATTTCCGGCACCGTGATACGCCGCGTCTGGGTCTGCATGGACATGAGAGCCGTCTTTCGCTGGACCCCCGGAACATACCCTACCTTCGGGTGGGGCGATAATTGGGGCAGGGCTGCTTGACGGGCATGGGTCGGGTTTGATACTTAAGTAAATGCTTAACTATCAACTGGACCGCGCCTTTGCCGCGCTTGCCGACCCCACCCGCCGGGCGCTGGTCGAACGGCTGGCCCAAGGCCCTGCCAGCGTCAGCGAACTGGCCGCCCCGCTGCCCATGTCGCTGCCCGCCGTGATGGGGCACCTCAAGGTGCTGGAGGAGTCCGGTCTGGTGAAAAGCGAGAAGGCCGGGCGGGTGCGCACCTGCCGCATCGAGCCCCAGATGCTGAGTCAGGCGGAAGCCTGGGTGGCCGAGCGCCGGGCGATGTGGGAGCGCAAGCTCGATCGGCTGGGGGCGTTTCTGGATGCGACAAAAACCGAGGATGAACCATGACCCGTTCGATCACCCATGCCAGCTTCACCATCACCCGCCGCTGGAACGCGTCGCCCGCGCGCGTCTTTGCCGCCTTCGCGGACGAAAAGCAGAAGGACAAATGGTTTTCCGGCGATGGCGCCTGGACGAAGGTCGAGCGCAGTTTCGATTTCCGGGAAGGCGGCATCGAAACCCTGACCGGCAAATGGAACAGTGGCGTGGTAACGCGCTTTGACTGCGTCTATCGCGATATCGTGCCGCCAACGGCCGACGATGCCGGCCGCATCATCTACAGCTACGCCATGTTCGTGGACGGCAGGAAAATATCGGTCTCCCATGCCGCACTTGAAATCCGCGCCGATGGCGATGGCACGAAATTCGTCCTGACCGAATATGGCGATTATCTCGACGGCTATGACGATGCCGGCAGCCGTGAACATGGCACCAATGCGCTGATGGATGCGTTGGAAAAATCGCTCGCTAACTAAAGGAAATTTCCATGGACCTGACCGAGATCGCCAAGGGCTATTACCGCGCCTTTGAAACCGGCGACCGCTCCTTTGTGGAAAGCAATCTGGCGCCGGGCTTCACCTTCACCAGCCCGTTCGACGATCACATCAGACGCGAAGAGTATTTCCGCCGCTGCTGGCGGGATGATCCGCTGCACGCCAGGTTCGATTTCGTCGCGGTGATGCAGGACGGCGACAAGGTTTTCGTGGCCTATGACGCCCAAATGCGCATGCCCAATGCCGTCCACCCCGCAGCCACCTTCCGCAACGCCGAATTGATGACCTTTGAGGCCGGCAAGCTGAAGTCCATCGAGGTGTTTTTCGGCGATCCGCCCGGCGGACTGACCCGGCAGGCCTTCGCGGCCCAGTCCGGAGCGGGCTAAAAAGCGCCCCTTGCGGGGCCAAATCCATGCCATACTGGCGGCTCGCAACACAGCCTGTCACGGCACGGAGACGTTACCACCCCCATGTTGGCCATTGAGATCGCGGCGGTTGGCTTTCTGATCGTCGTCAATGGGCTTTTGGCCATGTCCGAAATGGCCATTGTGTCGTCCCGCCTCAGCCGGTTGAAGGCGATGGTGGAGCAGGAAGTGACCGGCGCCCGCCGCGCTTTGGCCCTGGCGTCCGACCCGGGCCGCTTTCTTTCCTCGGTCCAGATCGGCATTACCCTGGTGGGCGTGCTGTCGGGCGCCTTTTCGGGCGCCACGCTGGGCCAGCGTTTTTCCGGCTGGCTGATGGTCCAGGGCATGTCCGCCGACGCCGCCCAGGCGGTGGGTCTGGGCCTGGTGGTGGTGGCGATCACCTATGCGTCACTGATCGTGGGCGAACTGGTGCCCAAGCAGATTGCCCTGCGCAATCCCGAAGGCGTGGCGGTGCGCGTCGCCCCGGCCATGGAGCTGGTGGCCAGGGTGACCTGGCCCTTGGTGTGGCTGCTCGACATCTCCGGGCGGCTGGTGCTCAAGGTGCTGGGCCAGAAGGGCGTGCGCCAGGACCAGGTGACCGAGGAAGAGATCAGGACCCTGGTCGCCGAAGCCGAAAGCTCGGGCGTATTGGAGCCGGGCGAAAAGGAAATGATCGCCGGCGTGCTCAAGCTGGGCGACCGCAACGTCAAGGTGGTGATGACCCCGCGCCATGACGTGGATTCGCTCAACCTGGAGGATGACGAGGCGGCCATCACCGCCGGCCTGCGCGCCAGCCAGCATTCGCGCCTGCCGGTCTATGACGCCAGCGGCGATGTGGTGGGCGTGGTGCAGGCCAAGGAATTGCTGGCCGCCTATCTGGCCGGAAACATTCCCCATATCCGCGACTTCATCCGCCATGCGCCGGTGATCCCCGACAGTGCTGACGCGCGCGACGTTATTTTCGCGCTCAAGGATTCACCCATCCATATGGGCCTGGTGCATGACGAATATGGCCACTTCCGCGGCCTGGTCACCACCGCCGACATATTGGGCTCGATCGTGGGGGAATTCTCCACCGAGGACGGGCCGCAGGAGCTGCCGGTGGTGCGCCGCGACGACGGCTCGCTGCTGCTGGCGGGCTGGATGCCGCTGGACGATCTCCTGGAAGTCACCGGCATCCGGCTGAAGGAGCCGGGCACGGTGCACACCGCCGCCGGCTTCGTGATCCAGGGCTTTGGCCGCCTGCCCAATGTGGGCGAAAGCTTCGAGACCGATGGCTGGCGCTTCGAGGTGCTGGATTTGGACGGCCGCCGCGTCGACAAGGTGCTGGCGACCCGGCTGCGCGGCAAGCGGCGGCTGCGCTGATCAGGTATAGGGCCTCGTGAGACGAGGTTATTTCCACCCGAAACAAATAACCTTTTACTATCAATGCGTTACTATATTTTGGGGCGGAAAGTTACCTGTGGACAAATAGAGAACAGCACTTGGCGCGATAACTTGATGAAGCTATTTTTTTAGCGCTGCCGGAATTAGCTGGTCAGTAAGATCGTTTAGCAAGTCAATGCTTAGCATGACCCATAGGACGACGCGGATCACTATCGTGACCGCGGTCATCCAATGGCTCAGCGAAGACGACGACCAGGGCATGAGCATCGCTCTTTCCTCCGCGATCATAGTATATCGCTTAGCGTTTTTTAGGCCCGCGTTAGGGAAATTTGGTCACGCAGGTTGAAGACGGTGTGATTGGATGAAACTGACGGAAATAAGCGTGCACCTGGGGAAGCGTTCGGTGTAAGCCGAGGTTTCGGGCCGGAACTAGCTCCCCAGGTTTTGCTTTGGAGGGTGTTATGACCCCTAGCTGGTTTAGGCCGCGCGGTTACAAGCATTTGGATGCGCCCGTTGGAAGCGCATTTGCAATGAAGACAGCCGACCCTCACTTCGTCTTGAAGCATTCGTGGTCGCCGCTCATCCATTACCTCAAAAGTTCAAAGCGATACAAACCGAAGCTTCGTAAGACTGAATATAAAGATCGCCCGATTATGTACGCTTCGCATCGCGATGCCTGCATCTTTTCCAAATACGCCTACGAACTAAATGAGAAGCTAGAATCTTATTATTTCGCTCTGGGTCTAACTAATAACGTTGTCGCGTATCGATCGTTGGGAAAAGCCAACTACAATTTCGCCGCTACTGCGCGTGCATCTGCCAATGCATTGGCGCCGTGTGTAGTGCTTTGCTTCGATATTAGCGGGTTTTTCAACCACATTGATCACAAGCTGCTTCGTTCGCGCCTAAAGCGAATTTTAGGGGTGAAGGAGCTTTCGGAAGATTGGTACTCAGTTTTCCGTGAGGTGACAAAGCATAAGTGGATCGAAAGGGATGCGCTTAAGGCGCACCAAGTGTTTGGCCCGCGAATCAGTGAGCGTAGCAGCGCTCCTATCGCGACCATCGCTGAGGTTAAGGCTGCGAAACTTCAGATATCAGAGAATCAAAAGGGCTTCGGCATTCCGCAGGGCACGCCGATTAGTAGTGTATTTGCAAATTTATACATGCTCGATTTTGACCATGCTGTCACAGATAAATGCGCAAAAC
>JBEGVG010000105.1:0-10201 GCA_041178445.1 Pseudomonadota bacterium
CGACATCGCCGGCGACAAGGGTCTGATAGCCCCAGTCCTGCACCGCCATCTCCGCGCTCTGGCGGATGAAGACATCGTCTTCGACAATCAATATCACGGCCATGGGACGCTCTCGCCGTGACACGGGCATACAATGGCCCGGCTCTTCCAGCCGGCATGGCCCAGAGCGCTTTTACCCTGTTACGGGCACACCAAATACGCGCGAGGTCGATTAAGGTTCCATGCCTTTTGGAGAATTTGTCGGAAAGCTGCAAAGCGGTGACCGATACGGATTGCCTTGGGAAATGCCGGGGATCGATCAGGGCCGCGGCGGGGGCAGGTGCTTCACGCCTTGTTCTTCAGATGCTGCTCGATATAGGCGATGATGTCGCCCACCGACTTCATCTTGTCCTGATCCTGTTCGGGAAGTTCGATGCCGAACTCTTCCTCCAGCCCCATCAGCAGCTCAAAACGGTCGAGGCTGGAAACGCCCAGGTCTTCGATCAGCAGCGCCTTGGGGGAGATCTGTTCGGGACTGAGCAGCAGGGCCTTGCGCAGGACGGCGCTCACTCTGGTTTCGATATCCATCGGCGGCCTTCCTGACGTGAGGACAAAGCCTAGCACGCCGCCTGCCCGGGTTCGAAGGGTAGTTAAGCTTTCTTTAGCCTTAACTTGGGGTTCTGGTTTTGGGACGGGCAATGTTGTGCTAGACAGCGGGAATGGGGCAAACCATCACCTCCGTCGTGGACATGGTGTCAATGGCCGGCGAACTTCGCCGCGCCGCCAAGCTGGCGCCCCAGCCCGAGCTTGCGGAAAAAATCCAGCGTTCCGCCAGCGAGATGGAAAAGGTCGCCCTGGCGCGGGTCGGCCAGACCGGTCCCGGCATCGGCGCCTTGCTCGATACGTTCGCCTGAGCCGCGCTGAATTGTTCGCGCGTTAAGGCCGACTTTACCCTGTTGCGACAGCCATATCGATTAAGCCAGCCTTAAACCTTGATCGTCATCATGCGTCCATGGCGCGAGCCACGGAGAAGTCGATGCAGACCGACATCAACTTGCTGCGCCGTTTCCTGACCGATGAGTCGGGCGCCACCGCCATCGAATATGCCCTGATCGCGTCCCTGATCGCCGCCGTGGTCATCACCGGCGTGACGGCGGTAGGCACCAAGCTGTCCACCAGCTTTGCGGACCTTGGCGCGAAACTGTAATCAGCCAGGGGCGGACTGACACCCACCAGAGGAGCCCGGCAGGTAACGGGGCGGGGTTCTGCTAAGAGCCGGTGCGGACGCCGATCAGCGTATAGGCAGGACATACCCGCACCGCGGCCGTGATGATCAGCACCACGCCGATCCAGCCCAGCCAGTTCCAGCCGGTGCCGGGAAATATCAGGCCCAGCGCAAATGCCAACAACGCCAGACCCGCAATCGCGCGGATGATCCTGTCCAAGCTTCCCATGTTTGGCCGCATCGCGATCTCCTCTTTCTGCTGCGAAGATGAAAGCCCTTCGGCGTGGTCTGCGCCTTGCGCCGGATCAATAATCCTGGCCGGTCAGGGCAGGAGGCCCTGGGCGGACTTCCACAGGACAAAGAGTGCGACGCAGACCGTGGCGGCGGCGAAGATTTTTGACAGCAGCCCGCGCCGGGCAGACAGGCGGACGGACAATTTCACCCCCGCCAGCCCGCCGCCGATGCCGCCCAGCACGAACAGGGCGGCCACGCGCCAGTCCACCAGCCCCGCCGCCGCATAGGTCATGGCGGTGGCAAGCCCGAAGGCTCCGACCGAGACCAGCGATGATCCCACCGCATTGATCGAGGCCATGCCGCTGCCCAGCATGATCGCGGGCACGATCAGGAATCCCCCGCCGATCCCGAAAAATCCCGAAGCAAAGCCTACCACAAGTCCCGCACCCACCAGCCGCACGGCGATGGCCGGGTTGATATGCACCAGCGGGTCGCCGCCGGCGGCGCGGTTGCCGAACATGCCGGCAGCGACCGTCAGCATCACCAGTCCGAACAGGAACAGCAGGTGCTGGCCATCGACATGGCGGCCCAGGAACGCGCCCAGCACCACGCCCGCCATGCCCGACAGCGCAAAGGCAGTGGCGCAGGGCCATTTCACCGTCTGCGCCCGGGCATGGGAAATCAGGTTGGCGAAGGCATTGACCGATACCGCCAGCGCGCTGGTGCCGATGGCGACATGGGCATCCTTGATTCCCACGACATAGACCAGCAGCGGCACGGCCAGGATGGACCCGCCGCCGCCCAGCAGGCCCAGGGCGAAGCCGACGATGCTGCCGGAGCCGAGCGAAAGCAGGTCGGCGGGATTCATCCGTGCGAAGTCCTGTTCCAGGGCAGCAGGCCCAGAACCGAGGTCATGCCGCACCAGCCCGAAGCGCCGGCAAAGATCATTCCGGCGCCGACAAAGGCAGGCAGAAGAATGAAGCCGGGCGCCACCAGCCAGGCCAGCAGCACGCCCGTCAGCACCAGAAGGCCCGCCGCAATCTGCACCTGGCGTTGCATGTCGATGGGCTTGGTGCGGTCCAGGGCGGTGGGAAAGCCCGCCGCCTTCCAGGCGATCAGGCCGCCTTGCAGGATATAGGCTTGCGGCGCGCGGCATACGCCAAGACGCACCGCATTGTCGGCGGTGCGCCTGCCGCTCTGGCAGTGGAAGATGATGGCGGGACTATCCTGGCCGCCGAGCCCGGCAAGGGACTGTTCGCATAGCCCCGACAGGGGCCGCAGCGCGGCGCCGGGAATGGCTTCGCGCGCATGCTCGCGCGGTTCGCGGATATCGACCAGGATCGCCGAACCTTCGGCGATCCGGCGCCGGGCTTCGGCCGGGGTGATGGTGGGCAGGGTCATGTCTGTTACCTCTTGCAATAGATGTCGTAGAGCACGCCCAGGATGCGGGCCGCCCGGGGATCGGCGATGTGGTAGAAAACCGACTGGCCTTCGCGGCGTGTCGCCACCAGGCCTTCGTCGCGCAGCTTGGCGAGGTGCTGGGACAGGGCCGACTGGCTCAGCCCGGACCGCTCCACCAGCTCGCCCGCCATGCATTCGCCGCCGACAAGATCGCACAGGACCCGCAGGCGGGCTTCGTGCGACAGCGCCCGCATCATGGCGGCGGCGGCGACGGAATGCTTGCGCATCACTTTCATGTCGTTGGCGGAGATATTCGGCATGGCGGCTTCCCTATAGGCTTGTATATTAGTAATTTCTAATATATAGTCAAGGAGAAGTTGGAGACCGCCATGCAGCCCACAATCCAGGCTTTTTATGATTTACAGACCTTCACCATCAGCTATCTGGTGAGCGATCCGGTGGCCCGGCGCGGCGTCATCATCGATCCGGTGCTGGATTTCGATCCCAAGTCCGCCCGCACCGCGACAGGCTCGGCGGACCGGATACTGACGGCAGCCGCGACCAGTGACATCGCCATCGAATGGATCCTGGAAACCCACGCCCATGCCGATCACCTGTCGGCGGCGGCATATTTGCGCCAGATCACCGGCGCGAAGGTCGCCATCGGCGAGCATATCCGCCAGGTGCAGAAAGTGTTCGCGCCGATCTTCGGCGCCGGGGATGTGACCGGCGACGGCGCGCCATTCGACCGGCTGCTGCGCGAAGGGGACCTTCTCAAGATCGGCGGGCTGGAGATCATGGTGATGAACACGCCGGGCCATACGCCGGCCTGTGTCAGCTATCGCGTCGGGGCCAATGTCTTTGTGGGCGACACACTCTTCATGCCGGATTATGGCACCGCGCGGGCGGATTTTCCCGGCGGCGATGCCCATGCGCTGTTTCGCTCCATCCGGCGCATCCTGGAACTGCCCGAGGATACGGTGCTGTGGATGTGCCATGACTACAAGACGCCGGGCCGCGAGACGCCGGCCTGGCGCACGACGGTCGGCGAGGAGCGGGCGAAAAATATCCATGTCCATGACGGCATCAGCGAGGAGGCCTTTGTGGCGGCCCGCAACGCCCGCGACAAGACGCTGGCGGCGCCAGTCCTGATCCTGCCATCGGTGCAGGTGAATATCCGCGCCGGTCAGATGCCGCCGCCGGAGCCGGACGGCCAGGTCTATCTGAAGCTGCCGGTGAACCGGATCTAGCCGGGCTGGCGGCGGGCTGGCTGTTCGGTTCGGATAAAAGCCGAGGCCCTGCGCCCGTTCATGCTAGGGTGGCCGGGGTCGCGGGGGCGATTCCAGGGGAGCCCATGCAGAACAACAAGCTGACGGCCCAGAACGCCTATCTCACGCAGATGCTGAAGCAGGCCGGGCTGGATGCCGAGGCCCGCGATGTGGCCGAGCGCATCCAGGCTGTGCTGACCGACGAAATCCATCATCGCATGAAGAACATGCTGACCATGGTGACGGCGATCGTGCGCCAGAGCATGCGTTCCGCCCAGGGCCTGGCGGAGGCGGGAGCGGCGATCAGCGTGCGCCTGCTGGCGATGGCCCGGGCCCATGACCTGCTGCTGAAAGCGGACTGGCAATCGGCCGGTCTGCTGGCGGTGGTGCGCGGCGCGGTGGAGCAGCATGAAACCGCCGCTGCCCGCATCATGGTGAGCGGAGACGACATGCAGATCACTTCCGCCACCATCCTGCCGCTGACCATGATCCTGAACGAGCTTTGCACCAATGCCACCAAGTATGGCGCGCTGTCGCGCGAAAGCGGTCATGTCGAGATCGGCTGGACGATGGTTGATGGCGCGCTTGTGCTGCGCTGGCTGGAAGGCGGCGGCCCGCCGGTCGGGGCGCCGGAGCGCAGAAATTTCGGCAGCAAGCTGATCGAGAATGCGCTTCCCCGCCAGCTGGGGGGCAGCGGACATCTGGAATTTCTGCCCAGCGGGGTGACGTTCACGCTCACCCTGCCATTGGCGCGGTTGCAGCCGGTTTTCGAGACGGCTAGCGAGCCTGCGCCTGCGTGAAGCCTTCGTTCCAGCGCGCATGTTCGGGCCCGGGCGGATAGGGATTGGGGACGGCCGGCCTGGTGTCGAGGGCATTCGCCCTGGCGGCATTCCAGCCTTCGGCGAAAATCCGGCTGGCGCGGAAGGCCTGGGCGGCAGTGGTTTGCGCTTTGGTCTTCATGGGCGCTGCGATCTGAGGCGCAACAGGTCGCGGACGCGGCGGCTGCGGTCGCCCGATGCGGGCGGCACTTCGGGCAGCAGCGTGCTGTCGCGCGCCAGCGCTTCGCGCAGTTCCTGCGGATCAATCGTCAGATATTCGGTCACGCCGGCGCGGGTCATCTGCAGGATAACCGCGGTCTGGCGCCAGCTTTCGAAACTGAGCGTGTCGAGCTTCTCTTCTTCCATGTCCAGGCTGTAACTGCCGGCGGGCCCGATGCCATCCATGCCGGCCAGCTTGAAGGGGCGGCGGAAGGTGACGGTCGAATGGGTGGTGCGGGTTTCCATCAGGATTCCTTCAAAGCAGATTGGGTGAGCCGCAGCCGGACGGCATTGCTGCCATCCGGCTGCGTCACGGCGCGGCCTTTGCCCGGTAAATCACGCTGACGCTGCGCGGGGAGGCGCGCACCGGCGTGAGGGCACTCAGCTGCGCCAGAAATTCTTCGCATCCTGCTTCCTGATGTGGGGAGTGATTGCTGCGATTACAACGCACGCGCCACCATGCGTCCGGCGGGCGTGGCCATCAGACCGCCCATCATGGATTGAATCAGTCCCAGTTCGACAAGCCGCACTTCATGGGCGTGCGGAATGGAGCGGGTGATGAAGCCGCGGCAGGTCAGGACCAGCGAGGCATGCTCGGCCGCCGTCAGTTCGAGGGCGCTGGGGATGCGGTCCATCACCATGTCTTTGCCGGCTTGACGTTCAGATAGCGGCAGGCGCCGATCGGCGCATAAAGCCGGTCATGCAATGTGAGGCAGTCCTGCTGTTCGCCATGCGGGCCATCGAACAGGATATAGCTGGGCAGCACCGCGGCGTCCGAGGAGCCGCCGCCGCTGATATACCAGCCTGGTCCGTTCCAGCCCTGATCGTCGGGCTGGGCCAGGCTTGCCGCCGGCGCGGCGGCGATGAGCGCAAGCGCCGCAAGGGTGCTTTTCAACAACATCAGCAGATTGTCCTGGTGGGTGGCCCTGAGCGGGTCCAATGGTGGTAACACGCCCGCCGGACGATAGTCTCAAACGTCAAAGGCCTTT
Organism: Pseudomonadota bacterium; assembly: GCA_041178445.1. GTDB lineage: Bacteria > Pseudomonadota > Alphaproteobacteria > Micropepsales > Micropepsaceae > Rhizomicrobium. The sequence continues at coordinate 6,134 of JBEGVG010000105.1, forward strand.
CGGCAAGAAAGGCCTTTGACGCGAAACGCAGATTTGTGAGCGATTACAGCGTGATTACAGGCGCTGGTCGGACATGTGGCGCAGATCCGTGCGATTGAGGTTGGTCATCACCACGCCATCGGCGCGGTTGTAGCGCAGGTCGGTGCTGTCGATCCACACCACCTTGTCGTCGTCCAGCCTGACCAGCAGGGCGGTGACGTCGCCGTTGACGGCATGGGCGGTGTCGGTGACCGTGCCGACGCGGCTGCCGCTGATGAGCTGGACGCGCCCGCCGATCAGGTTTCTGTCAGTCGCCGCGACCACCCAGGTGCGATAGCGGCCCGGCCATTCGGCGCGGCGATAGGCGGCGCGTTCGATCGCATAGCGGGTGCGCAGGGCGTTGTATTGCGCATTCTTGTCGGCATAGGCGGCCTGCTGGATCTGGTTGTTCTGCAACTGGCCCTGATACTGCTGCTGCTGCGCCTGATACTGGGCGTTGTTGGCATTGGTCTGGGCGTCCACCGCCGCGTTGGCGGCGCCGACTTCGCGGTTGATCTGGGCGGTCTCGGCCTTTTCGGCCGGGGTGGAATGGGTGGTGGGCATGCCGTCGGCATTCACCCGGCCGCGCTCTGGCGAATCCTGGGTCTGGGCGAAGGCGGGGCTGAGAAAGAGGGTCAGGGCCAGGCCGCTGGCGGCGGCCATCAGGGTTGCGGTCACACTGCGGGTAATAGAAGTCATGGCGCGGTTCCTTTGCGCGCCAAAGAGCGATTGCTCATTTCAGGCGTGCGCACAGGAACGTTCGGGGGAGGGCGTTGTTCCATCCGGGCAAAAAAGAACCCCGGCGGATAAGGCCAGGGTTCGATTTCTCAGGCAATCGGCCCTCGATCAGTCGAAGCGCCAGTAGCCGTCACGGGCATCGCGGCAGGCGGTGCCGGTGCGGGTGATTTCCCGGCCGCGGCGATAGGTGGTGGTGGTGAAGTCGCGGCAGATCATGCCGCGGCGGCGATATTCGCGCACCGGGGTGAAGTAGCCGCGGCTCTGGCCGCGATTCCAGTCATAGCGGCGGCCGACCTGGCCGTTCAGGCCATTGGTATAGACGCCAAAGGCATAGGGCTGGTCGTTGCAGTCAATGTCCCTGGCGATGACATTGCCAAGCAGGCCGCCCAGCACCACGCCGCCGACCGTCGCGCCGGTATTGCCCTGGCTGACGCCCGCGCCGAGCATGCCGCCGGCCAGAGCCCCGAAGATGGTACCGGCGGTCTGGTTGCCGCGCTGGCAATTCTGTTCATAGGCGCCCTGGCGGTAATAGTTGCGGCGGTCGCGTTCTTCGCGGCGGTCGGCGCGGTCATCGCGGCGCTGGGCGAGTTCCTGCTGGCGGCGATACTCTTCGCGGTTCTGGTAGGAATCGCGGTTTTGATAGGAATCGCGGCCGTAATTGGGCTGGGCGGTGGCGCTCAGCGAGGTCAGACACAGGGCCGCGGCGGCGGCCAGCAGGGAAATATCGCGATATGCGGCGCACAAGAAACGCGCTGGCCGGTCCAAGGTTCCCGCCGCTGCGATCAGGCTGCGCGGGGGCCGGCAAGGTGCCGCTTGATGGTGTCGTTTACGGCCTGGATCATGGTCTGGGCCAGGAAAGGCTTGGCGAGAAAGCCTGTCGCGCCGGCCATACTGGCGTCAGCCGCGCTGGTATTGCCCGAGACCACGATGGCGCGGATATCGGGATGATCGCGGCGCACCTGGGCGACCAGGCCGAGGCCGTTCATCTGGCCCGGCATATGGACATCGGTCATCAGGATGGAGATTTCGGCATGGCAGGAGAGGATTTCAATCGCCTCGGCGCTGCAGTCCGCTCCCAGCACGCGAAAGCCGGCATCTTCCAATGTCGAGGCCGTGCACATGCGGATTACGGCTTCGTCCTCCACCACCAGTATCGTTATCGGGTCTGTCGCCTGTGCCATGCGGAGATAAGGCGAGGGGGCGCCGATTGTTCCAATTTTATGTGTTCCTTCAATTATTTACCAAAGGTTACCGGCGCGCCGCGCGCGCGGTAAACGCCTGTGGCGAAGCGCTATTCGCAACAAAGGCGCAGGATGCCCCAATAAACGCAGGCTTTCTTCATCACGATTGCAGACGCTTCGCGGCCGGGCCGCGCGCTGGCCGTTATCACTGGCATGGAACATCAAACAACATTCGAAGAGTTGCGGGCCCTGTTGACCCTGGCCAAACAGCTGCGCGCCAGCGCGGCGCAAACCTCGGACATCAGCTATAGCGGCCTGTTCCTCAAGGCTGCCAGCGCGCTGGAAGCGCGAGCGGACCGTCTTGCCTTTCCGGTGCATGCCCGCATCGGGCATGGGATACGCGCGGGCGCGCGGCGGTATTGAGGCTGTGCTCAAGCCTCTGGCGGATCACCGGGATACAGGTGCCGCTTTATGTGCGAGCCGGAAGACATGATGCCGCCACCCACAATGATCAGGGCGCCGACGATGATCCAGGTTTGGGGAACATCGAGCAGGAAAGCGCCATAGCCCACCCCGGCGAGCAGGATGAAGAATCCCACGACATAGAGAATGAATGACATAGGTACCTTTCTTGCGCGCCAAGGCGTGGATCAAGCGACCGGCGACGGGTCTTACTGTGTTCCCGGATAAACCCGGGCCTCGTCTTCGCGCATTTCCTTGCTGAGCGCGGCGAGCCGTTCGGCGAAGTTGTGGTTCATTTCCGGTCTGGCCCGGATCATGTCCGACATTCTCTGCAGCTCGCCGGCCATCTGTTCATATTGCGGAATCGAAAGCGGGTTCTTGGCGGTCATTCTGCTGAAAAATCCTAGACCGGCCGGACGGCATGGGCGGCGTTGCCGACAATCGCGGGCACATAGGTGTGGGTGATGGAGACCATCGTCGCACCGCTCTTGCTGACGACCTTCACGCGCGCGTCCAGCTGGCGGGCCAGGGCTTCGACGATGCTGGTGCCCAGCCCCGCCTTGGCGACGTCGCTGTTGGTTGAGATGCCGACGCCGTCATCACCCACCGACAGGGTATTGCCCGGGAAAGCATGCTTGAGGGCGTTGATCACCAGTTCGGTAACGATCAGGCCCAGGCTGACAGAGATGTCGGCGGTGGTGATGCTGTCATCCGCGGTCACTTCCAGCGAAACTTCGTCGCGATTGTGGATCATGGACGCACCGATGCTTTCGCACAGGGCCTTGAAATAAGGCTGTAATTCGACATCGCCAAGTTTGGAGACCACAAGCTGCTTTTGCAGGGAGGCGACCGACATCACGCGCTGATGGGCATCCACCAGATGGAGGCGGGTTTCCTCCGACTGGACCTTGCGGGCGCTCTGCATCAGCACGCTGGCGATGATCTGAAGGCTGTTGGCGACGCGGTGGTGCAGCTCCTGGAGCAGCACTTCCTTTTCGAGAATCAGTTTTTCCTTGAACTGCTCGGCGGCGCGGGCATCGGTGACGTCGGCGACCGCCAGGACCAGCCGGACTTCAGCGTCCTTGCCGTAATGCAGCTTGTGGGCATTCACCACCAGGCAGCGCGACGGCTGGCCGTCACGCACCAGGTCGAATTCATACTCCGCGACATCGGCATAGCCGGCGGCCGTCGCCTTCAGAAGCGATATGAGCTGGGGCACATTCCATTCGCCCGCGCCCATTGCGCAGAAGGAAGAGCCAGCGGCCGGATCAATCTGAAAAAGCTGGCAAAAGGAATCGCTGGCGCTGACCACGGTGAGGTCCTTGTCCAGCAGCAGCAGCGGCGCAGTCGAGGAGGCGACCAGCGCCAGAGCGAGATTGAGAGAGACTTCGCGTGGCGGCACATAGTCCATCGGGACTTTCGGGGAAACCGATGGCTCGCGCAGCGAAAGCCAAACCGGAACCCGGCACTGATAGAAGTTTTCGTACAGCGCAGACTAGCACGGTTACGGGTTTAAAGGGCTTTATCCCGAAAATTCCGCTATAGGCTGACTAGGTCCTGTACTCATAAAGGGATTCCGTTGACGGGCGAACAGTGATTCATTCTCTCAGTTCTGGGAGGATAAGATGGCACGGTTCGATCTGAGCGATGTGGAATGGTCCCTGATCAA
>JBEGVG010000106.1:0-23993 GCA_041178445.1 Pseudomonadota bacterium
GGGGGGGGGGGGGGGGGGGGCGCGGTGTAGCCGGCATAGCGGTTGTAATCTGCGGCCGTCTGGGCGCTGGCGAAGGGTGCGGCAAGGCCAAGCGCCGCCAGGGCCAACAGGATTTTTGCAAACGTCATGGGATGTCCGATCAGGATGTCTTCTTGGCCAGCGTCGAATAGCGTTCCGGCTCGGTATAGGACATGCGCATATGGGTCAGCAGCGCTTCCTGCGGATCGTCATCGCTGCGCCCCACCACCGCATCCAGGATGATGCGATGATGCGACAGCCGCCAGCGGCGGATTTCCTTGGTGACATGCTCCAGCGTCTTGTGCGCGAACAAAGGCACCATCAGCGCATTCAATGCCCGCTCCAGATAGGGATTGCCGGTCGCCTTCCAGATTTCGCGGTGGAATTCCAGGTCCAGGGCCGCGGCTTCCAGCAGGGTGCCGTTCCAGGCATCCATCTTGGCGACCAGGGCTTCGAGCTTGCGCACGATCTCGGGCGTCATGCGCGCCCGGGCCAGGCGCAGTGCCTCGGTCTCCAGCACGATGCGCAGGGACGATATCTGCCGCACTTCCTCCGGCCCGATATTGGTGACGAACATGCCGCGCCGCTCGCGGTTCTGCACCAGCCCCTGCTCCTGAAGCTGCGACAGGGCTTCGCGCACCGGGATGCGGCTGATATTGAGTTCGCGCGCGATCTGGCTTTCGTTCAGCCGGTCACCGGGCTTGTACTTGCCCGCCAGTATGTCGGCCGACAGCATCTTGACGACATGCGCCCTTAACGTGGGCGGCGCGTTGGGCCGGATGACGGATGAGGTGACTGGTTCGACATGTTCCACGCCAGATACCCCTTTTGGCAGCGCGAGACCTATCGCCCTGCTGTTACGCAACGCCAAATGTCCACCCGCCGCCAGCGCGCTGGCATCAGGGGGTCGTCAGGGGCATAATGTGGTCGTTACCGCGAAGCATTGACGGCTGCGCATGCGCCGCCGCTGCGTGATTTCCGGTTTGCGGCCTTCTGCCCTATCCTGTTTGTCTCCTGAGACTTTTTGCGGTCCCCGTCCCAAACTGTATTTTATATGCAGCGATATTGGCGGCTGCCCGCGGGGGCGTCTATAGGCTTGTGCCGGCTGAAAGGCCCAGGAACAGATAATATAAGGGGGACCATGCAGCTTTTGCCGCGGAAACTTTCTCGCCGGGCCGAGATTGGAACCCGCGCGGCTTCGCCCGCCCGGGCTTTCGCAGTGGCACAGACCCGTGACCGCCCACGCGCCCCGGCGCCGATCAACGATCTGTGAGCGCGCGTCTGATGGAGTTGCAACAGGTGTTTGAACAAGGTCTGGCGGCGCATCGCGCCGGCCAGCTGGCGCGCGCGGAAACGCTCTACCGCCAGGTGCTGCGCGCCGATGCCGGCTATTTCCCGGCGCTGCACATGCTGGGATTCCTCAAAGGACAGCAAGGCCAGTTCGACGAAGCGATCACGCTCCTGGGCAAGGCGGTTAAACGCGGACCCGGCGACATCGCGGTGCTGACGCATTACGGCCATGCCCAGTTGGCGGCGCAGCAGTTCGAGCCCGCCTTGGCCACCTATGACCGCATCTTGGCGGCGCAACCAAATCATTTCGAGGCGCTGTACAATCGCGGCGTCATCCTTTCCCAGCTGCAACGCTTTGAAGAAGCGCTGGCCGCGCTGGACCAGGCGCTGGCGTTGCAGCCGGACGTCGTCACCGCGCTATACAACCGGGCCGTGGTACTGGTGGCGCTGGAGCGCCATGCCGAGGCGCTGGACTATTACGACCGGGCGCTCGCGGCGGACCCCAATTACACCCCCGTCCAGGCCAACCGCGCCATGGTGGCGCTGAACCTGTGCGACTGGCCGCGGGTGGCACAGATTTCGCCGCAAAGCGTCGCCTTTACCGGCCCGCCGCTGACACTATTGGGCTATAGCGACGACAAGCAGCTTCAGATGCGCTGCGCCATCGACACGGTGCGCGGGCTGGTGCCCAGCGCGCACGCCCCGCTATGGAGCGGCGAGAAATACCGCCATGACCGCATTCGCCTCGCCTATGTCTCGGCGGATTTCAATGAACATGCCGTGGCCGCGCAATTGGCGCCGCTGGTCGAGCGCCATGACCGCACCCGTTTCCAGGTGATCGGTATCGCCACCGGACGGCGCGACGAAAGCGCCACGCGGGCGCGGCTGATGAAGGGCTTTGACCGGTTCCATGATTTCGCCGCCCTGAACAGCGACGAGATCGCGCGGCGGATGCGGGAGATGGAGATCGACATTGCCGTCGATCTGGGCGGCCATACCGGCCTGTCGCGCTTGCAGATATTCGCGCACCGGCCTGCCCCTGTGCAGGTGAGCTGGCTGGGCTATCCCGGCACCACGGGCGCCGATTTCATCGACTATCTGATCGGCGATCCGGTGGTCACCCCGGCCGAACACCAGGGCTTCTTTACCGAAAAGCTGGTGCAATTGCCCGATACCTATTTCCCCACCGATGATGCGCTCCCCACGGGGTCGCCGCCCAGCCGCAGCGACGCGGGCTTGCCGGAAAGCGGCTTTATCTTCTGCTGCTTCAATGCCAACTGGAAGATCACCCAGCCGGTGTTCGATGTCTGGATGCGCCTGCTCAATGCGGTGCCCGGCAGCGTGCTGTGGCTCAAGCAGCCCAATGAAGCGGCGCGGCACAATCTGGCGCGCGAAGCGGCAAGCCATGGCGTGGATGCGGCACGGCTGGTTTTCGCCGCGGACGTATCGCTGGCCGATCATATCGCCCGCCATGAACTGGCCGATCTGTTTGTGGATACCCTGCCCTACAATGCCCATGCCACCGCCGCCCACGCCTTGTGGGCGGGGTTGCCGGTGCTGACCTTGCAGGGTGACGCATTCGCGGCGCGTGTCTCCGCCAGTCTGTTGAAGGCGGCGGGCTTGCCGGAACTGGTGACGGAGTCTTTGGCCGACTACGAAGCGCTGGCCTTGCGCCTGACGCGGGAGCCAGACCTGCTGAAGAGCTTCAAGGACCGGCTGAAAAGCAGCCGCGCCACGGTGCCATTGTTTGACGGCGACCGCTTCCGCCAGAATATCGAAACGGCTTTCCTCGCCATGCGGACATGACAACGGGCCCGCATTTTCATGCGGGCCCGCTGCGCGTCTTAAAAAAGATTAGCGGTCGCGATAGGGACGGCCGCAGCGGCGCTCATAGGAGCCGCGGTCGTTGCGCCACACAGGGTCGCCCAGGTTCAAGTCGCAGGGGTCGGTGGCCGCACCGATCACACCGCCGGCGACAGCGCCAGCCGCGGCACCCATGGCGGGATTGCCCGCCGCCGCGCCAAGTATCGCGCCGGCACCAGCACCGATCATGGCACCGCTCGCCGCGCGATCACCCTGGTTGGTGCCGCAACCGGCGACCAGCAAGGCCGCCGCAAATCCAATAATCAGTGTCGTGCGCATATCTGGCTCTCCCGTATGTTGTGCAGGAAAAACGCCCGATGGTGCGCAATGGTTCCTTGAATGGTTACGCAAGGCGCAAAAGCCCCGAATCCGCCTTTATTCGGGCGCCGCCTTGTTATGCGGGGACCGGAGCGCCAATCTGGACGGCAGCCGGTACACCAAATGCGAAACCCGGGACATTTCGGCCGCAGGGGCCAGGATCCAGCTGGACGACCAGCAATATGTAACCGACCGGCTCTATTTCATGGATATGCGCAACCGGCTGGCCTATGAGGCCCGGGTAATCTGGCAAAAAGCCCCGGAATTGGGGCTGCAATTCCTGCGCAGCTACCGGTTTGACGAAGTTCCCTCCCCCCAGCTTCGTAAACATCTGGCGGCGGAGGGTTGAGGGAAACCCTTGCCGGGCTTGCTTTTTACGCCGGTGTAAATCCCCCGGATCGTCTGCTAAACTGACCGGATGAACGATAGCACATCCCCCGCCCAGCAGCGCCCCAGCGTCGTGGAGCGCGCCTTCCAGATCGCCAAAAGTGGCAAGGTCGCCAACGTGTCCGCCCTCCAGGCCCAGCTTGCCGAGGAAGGCTATCCCAACGGCGTGCAGGCGCTGGCGGGCCGCGCCCTTTCCAGCCAGCTGATGCGAATGATCACCGAATCCCGCACGGCCAAGTAACGCCGCCGTAATGCTGCGGCGCACTTCGCGTTTGCGGCGGCCGCGCGGTGTACATTTACCGGCACATGTCCCTATAACAGTGGACATCAACCCGGAGATCTCATGCGCCTTGTTGCTTTGACCGCTGCTGCGTGCAGCCTTTTTGCGTCCGTTGCCCTGGCGCAGGAAACTCCCGCCGCTGGAGCGGCGACGCCCGCCGCCGCCGAAAGCAATCTGCCCGGCACCACCGTCTACAGCGAGTCCCAGATCCGGCATCACGTCGAAACCCGCGGCTATACCCGCGTGCGCCGCGTGGAAAAGGATGAGAATGGCCTGTGGAAGGGCACCGCCAACAAGGGCGGAACCCTGGGGACTTTCAACGTCGAAAAAATGGGCAAGGTGAATTTTACCCCCAACTCCTAAGCACGACGTCCGTCATAAAAAACGGCTTGCCGGCGTTTCGCCGGCAAGCCGTTTTCTTTTGAACCAATGGATCAGATGCGTTCCAGCCGCGTGTTGGAATCGCCGAACTGGTCCTGCTTGATGCCGAACCGGTCCATCATCGAAAGATACAGGCTGCACATTTTGCGCTTATCTTCCGTCTCACTCAGGTAATTCAGCGTCCGCCCGGTTTCCAGCGTGCCGCCAAGGCCGCCCGCCAGCACCAGCGGCAGGCGCGAATTGTCATGGGTACGGCCGACCCACATGTTGGACAGGAACATGATGCAGCTATTGTCCAGCACGGTGCCCTCGCCTTCCTTCATGCCGTCCAGCTTGGAGATCAGATAGGCATACTGGCTGACATGGAAGTTGGTGATGCGCTCATACTCGTCATTGTTGTTGTAGTGGGAGGCCGAGTGATGGCCATCCTTGACGTTGATGAACGGGTAATACATCGCCGACAGGTCGCGCGAGATCAGCAGCGAGGCGACGCGGCTCTTGTTGGTCTGGAAGGCGATGGTGATGATATCGCACATCAGCTTGGAATGTTCGCGCAGGTCCTCCGGCAGGCCGTTGGTCGGACGGTCCATGGTGGCCAGCGAGGCGTTCTTCAGGCCGGCTTTTTCGCTCGCCTCGTTGGCGCCCTTGCGCATCACTTCCACGCGGCGCTCGATTTCGCGCACGCTGGTCATGAACTCGTCCAGCTTGCCGCGGTCGGTGGCGCTGATCTTGCGCGACAGGTCCTTGGCCCGGTCGTTGACACGGTCCAGCACCGAGATGTTCAGCAGCGTGCCGCGATTGTCGAACAGGCTGTCCCAGGCCAGCGAGGGGTAAACCTCGACCGGCACCGGCGAATCCGCCGTCTGCCAGGACAGATGCGAGCTGTAGGCGAGCGAAAAATTGGTTTCGTGATAGCCGGTCATGGGCTGTTCGCAGGACAGCACGATGGAGGACTGCGCCGTGTCCTGGCCGACATGACCCGCGATCATCTGATCGACGCTGACGCCCGAATGGATCAGCGCGCCCTTGGAGATCTGCACGCCCGACAGCAGGCTGCCGGTCTGGGCGGGGTGGATGCCCTGGCCCATCAGCGACTTGACCTGAAGGCCGTCGATCACGTTGATCTTCTGCTTCAGCGGCTCCAGCGACTCCAGCGACTTGCTGAGCTTCATCGCCGCGCCCTGGCCTTCCGCGCTCCAATGATTCTCGTTGACGCCGCAGCCCATGAAGACCACGCCGAACCGCTTGGGGAAATCCGCCGGCGTCGGCGCCTGGGCCATGGCGCTGACCGATTCCAGCCAGGGCAGCGCCATGGCGCAGCCGGTGCCGCGCAGCACGGCGCGGCGGGAAAAGGCGCGAGATTTGAACGAGGGCGTATCCGTGGGCTGGGTCATATCAATTCCCCTTTTGAGCAGTTTTGACGAATTTCACGGCGGGCTGCAAATCGGCTTTCTGAAGGGGGGCGGGTTCCGGCGCCCGCCGGTTCAGAAATTGCGGACTTAAAACAATGGCTTCGACCAGGGCGCCGAACCGATAGCCATTGTTGGCCATATGCAGATTCAGCCTGTCGACCAGCGATTCATCGGAAAGCTGCAGCGACCGGCCCAGGCCATAGGCCAGGAGCTTGCGGCTAAGATTGTCCACGAAACGGTCTTGGCGGTGGTCGCGGATGAATTGCTGCAGGCCCGGCACGCCGACGGCCTCGACCTCGCCCGGGAAGGTGGCGGAGACATCGACGGGACGCCCCGCACCGTCCTTGGTGCGGGCATCGCCGACAGGTCCGAAGCCTTCAAACACCAGTCCGAAGGAATCGAACTTGGAATGGCAGGCGGCGCACATCGGCACCGAACGATGCTGGGCCAGCATCTCGCGGATCGGCCGGTCGGTCTTGGTCTCATCATTGGGCAGTTCGGGCACGGCGGGCGGCGGCGGCGGGACGCGGATGCCCAGCACCTTCTGCACCACCCAGTTGCCGCGCTTCACAGGCGAAGTGCGCAGGCCGGGTGAGTTCTGGGTCATGAACACCGCCATGGGCAGGATGCCGCCACGGCCATACTTGTCGGCATTGTTGATGCGCACCCAGTTGTTCACGTCGCCCGGAACGTCAGGCATGCCGTAATGCTTGGCCAGCGGCGGGTTCACGAAAGTGTGCTTGCCGTAAAGCAGGTCGAGCGCGGAACGATCATTGACGATGGTGTCCTGCACCAGCCGGATCGGTTCCTGGAACATGGCTTCGCGCAGGTCGTCGTTGAAGGTGGGGAAGCGCTCGCGGTCAACCGAATTGTTGGTTTCAAACTGGCGGAACACCAGCCAGTTGCCGGTGAACTCGGTCGCCAGACCCTTCACCTTGGGGTCCTTGAGCATGCGGCGCACCTGGGCCGTCAGCACCTTGGGATTGGAGAGATCGCCGGTCGCCGCATGGCGCAGCAATTCGGCATCGGGCATCGAAGACCAGAGGAAATAGCTCAGCCGGCTGGCGAGAGAGTAGCTGGACAGCTTCTCGGCGATAAAGGGCTGGGCCGGGGCATTGGTCGCGGCCTTGGTCAGACCGCTCTGCGCGGCCGACGCGGTGGCTGACAGGTCGAAGCGATAGAGGAAGTCCGGCGACATCAGCACGCTGACGACGGAATCGCGGATGGCGTCATTGTGCGACAGGCGATTCTTGGTCCGCACCGTCTTGTAATAAGCCAGCAGGCTGTTCTTCTCCGACGCCGTAAGCGGACGGCGATAGGCGCGCTCGGCGAAGTTCACCAGCGCCGCAAGATGCCTGGGCTCGGAAGCCTTACGTTCGCGTTCCACATGGCGCAGGGTGTCGTCGATCCGTTTGAACTCCTGGCGCATGGCGTCAGCGGCGCCGGGATCGTTCTTCTTGTCGGCCAGCGCCTTGGCGACATACTTGTCGCGCATCTGGTTGATCACGACCGTTTCGGTGATCTCGTGGCCCGTCGGGCGGGGCGAGCCGGATTCGGCGCCCTTGCCATCCACCACGCCGCTATTGTTGAAGAACCACTGGGTGTAGGTGCGCTGGGTGTGGTCGGCGATATAGTCGAACTCGTCCCACAGCCTGTTCAGCTCGCGCTGGCCCTTTTCGTCCAGGATGAGCTGCATCAGCGCAGTGTCGTCGCGGTAATAGCCGCCGGAATTGTGGTAACCGGCGCTGAGGAAGCGGCCCTTGTCCTCGGATTCATCGGGCCAGTAACGGCCACGTTCCGTCACCATGAAGGTGTCGGGGAAGACCGAGGCGAAACGGTCGAAGGCCTTCTGATACTGCTCGCGCTGGCCGGCGGGATAGACCAGGTCGCTGTTGGTGGCCCGGGCATGGGCCATGATCGTGTTCCAGCGCGGCGTGGCGTCCTGATGCAGGCCTGGATATTTTGGAATCTCCGGCAGCGCGGCGGGCGGCGCATTGTCGGCGCGCAAGGCAGCGGGATCGCTCTTGCGATGGTTGGCGGCATAGGTTTTCAGGCGCCAATTCTGCAGCGGCTGGGTCTGGCCGGGCAGGCCTTCAATTTTCAGCGATTCAAACTGCATGGCGGTGTGCTTCCGGATGCGCACCGTGAAGTCGCGCATCTGCACCGCCTTGGCCTGCACCTGCGGCGCCAGGCGCGCGGCGAGCGTCTTGGCCGAGGGCGCGGGCATGCTCAGCCACATTTTCTGCAGGGTGGCGACAGGGCCGACCGCGCCCTTTTCATTCAGGATGCCCCAGACCATCGGCAGATACTTGGCGCTGATCTTCATCGCGGCGGCGGTCGTGGCCAGCGTGGCGTTTGGATTGCCCAGCGCGGCGCGGTGGCGATAACGCCAGGCGGCTTCGAAATACCTGGCATAGTCGGTGGGCTGGGCCCGATAGAAATCCATGATGCGGCCGACCGTGTAGCGGTCGCGGTCACTGTCGACCTGAACGAGATGCGAGGCGAAATCGAAGCCATCGGGCTTGAGCACCAGGTGATCGGCGATTGTGCGCGCGGCCTGGAGGTATTTGGTCAGCAGCGGCGGCGACATGGTCAGGGATTCGCCGGTATTGTCGAAGCCGGCGGGATTGGCGGGATCGACCGGGAACTGGCGCGCGACCTTCAGGTCCTGACCGGTGAGGTCGCGGATGGTATAGCCATACTCGGCATTGGAAAGACGGCGGGCCAGCACGATGCCCGGATCGCCGGCGGCGCGCTTGATCTCCTCGGCGCGCACCGCTTCGACGAAGGACATGATCTTGTCCATCTCTTCCTGCGGCGGCGCCTTCATCGGCTTGGGCGGCATTTCCTTGGCGTGCAGACGCTCGGAGACCAGCGCCCAGCGCGGGAATTCCGCCTTCACCTTGTCGAGGCTGTCATAGGACTTGATGTCGAACTGGGCGGCGGGCGTCTTGCCGCTGTGGCAGCCCGCGCAATATTTGGCGGCAAAGGGCTGCACGGTTTCGTGAAACTGCTTTTGCAGGTCGGCTTCCGCCGCCAAGGCCGGAGTGGCGGCAACGCAGGCAAGCATCGCGAAAACGGACAGTCTCATGAACCCAGCTCTTTTCCTTTGTATCGCGCGCGAAAAGGCGCGGTGCTTCCCTGCCGCCAGGCGGCCTAACCGCCGACAAATAATCAGAATTTTGCCATTCTGTAAATTTTCACGGGCGGCCTGAGGCGCGATCTGTGGGGGTGAATGGCCCTCACCCGCCAAAGCGGCGGATTATTTTCATGATGCAGCGCAACAAATGATGTGTTCCGCCGCTACGGGAACTTTGAATGGGCGCACGCGGCTACCCTTGAGTCGCGCCGCACAAAGAAAAACCCCCGCGCTTTTGGCGCGGGGGTCTTTGTCGTCAGCGGGCGCGGATCAATCGGCCGCGAAGTTGTGCAGGATCGGCGGACGCGGGTTGAACGGAATGCGCGTCGACCAGGGCGCGCCCGGATCGTTGCCGGCGCGGTGCCAGCGGCCGACCGCCGCGCTCATGATGTCGCCCGGTTCGGTGGTGAAGTAGGGCAGACCTTCGATCTTGATGCCGATCTTGCCTTCCATGATGAACCAGAATTCGTTGAAGTCATTGTGGAAGTGGCCCAGGGCGGTATCGGGCGGAACCGAAGCCGCCGCCTTGCCGCGCAGGATGTTGGAGGTGAAACCGTCATCCCAGACGAACTTGCCGCCATAGGCCTTTTCGGTGCCGTTGAACTCCTTCATGTAGTCGACATAGGTCGGATTGTTGTCGTCCTTGGCCATGCCGGGGGTGCCACGCACCTTCACAAAGGTGTGGCCGGCAACGGTGTCAGGCGTCTCATTGAGCGCGAACAGCGGCATCATGCCGGCGCGGCGCACTTCGAAACGCAGGGCCGGCTTGTCGCCGACCGATTCCAGCGTGAACATGTGGCGGAAGGGCACGTTGACCATGAAGCCCTTGGTCGCGGTGAAGGGCTCCTTGCCTTCGATGCTGACCTTCAGCGCGCCATCCCAGACGATGAACACCAGGCGGTCGTCGCCATACATCATCTGCTTGGTCTTCTTGCCGACGCCCATCGAGATGTAATCGGCTTCCTGGTGCTTGTTGCGCACGATCGGCTGGACCCAGTCGGTCTGACCCTTATGCGAGGCCAGGATTTCCGACAGCTTCCAGTGCGGCTTGTTCGGCGCGACATAGGGGTTCAGCTTGGCCGGCTTGGGCGACAGAAAATTCTGCGGATAGGCGTTGCTGGTGGTCTTTTCCTCGTTCTTTCCGAGGAACTGCGCCGAGGCCGCGATGGGCATCAGCAGTGCGATCGCCGCGGCGGCGATCATAAACTTCGACTTCATTCCAATTTCCTTCTTGTGCGCGGACAGCGTTGTGCTTTGGCCCCAGCGGGTGATCCGGAGCGCAGGTTTTACGGGCCGCGGCCTGCATTGACAAGGATGAGAACTGTGAGCAATCGCAGCAAAAATGCTGCTTATAAAAGGGTCAGCGCCACGCGCCATTTGTCGCTAAGTTTGTCGTGATGCTTCGCACTCTCACACCCGCCATGACTTCCCCTTGGGGCTTTGCAGCTGTGGCGGCGGCGCTGGTGGGCCTGCAGATCGCGGTGCTGTGCTGGCTGGGCCAGCCGGTGATCGCGCAAAGCGGGCGCATCCTGCTCTGGGCGGGCAATCCCCTGAGCACCGACACGTCGCAGCAGATCAGCGACTGGTACAGCTTCTCCCACGTCATTCACGGTTTCCTGTTCTATGCCCTGCTGCATTACCTGACGCCGCGCCTGCCGCTGGGCACGCGGCTGCTGATCGCCATCGGCCTGGAAGTGGGTTGGGAGATCGCGGAGAACCTCCCGATGTCGATCCAGCACTATCGCCAGCAGGCGCTGGCGGTGGGCTATTCCGGCGATAGCATCCTCAATTCGGTGCTGGACACGGTGATGATGGTAATCGGCTTTGGCATGGCGCTGCGGATGCCGGTGTGGAGCCTGGTGGCGCTGGGCATCGGGTTCGAACTGTTCACCGGCGTCATGATCCGCGACGGGCTGGTGCTGAACGTCATTGGCTTTGTCTGGACGCCGGAATTCATTGCGCAGTGGCAAACCGGGAGTACGGGCAAACCGTGAGGAGGTCGGCTGGACCTGCCCCGGCTATTTGCCTAGTTTTCGGTGCGAACAGGAGCACGGGCATGTTTCGTACTGGTTGGATCGCCGCCACCGCCCTGCTGCTGGCTTTCGGACCAGCCGTCGGCCAGCAGCCTGTCTTTGACCCGCACGTTCACTTGCATCGCGCCGAAGCCTCGCTTCGCCAGTATCAGGAGCAGGTCAAGCAGACCGGACGTCCGCTCGCCGGATTTGGCGCCATGTGGTTCGGCGGTCCCAACCAGGCGCCGGCAGGCCAGATCGAGCAGACCCGCGCCAGCAAAGACGCGCTGATGGCGCTGGCCGCCAAAACGCCCGGCATGCTGCCCATCGTCACCGTGCATCCCTATGACGGCCCAAGTGCGATCATCGAGCTGGAACGGGTGGCAGCGCGCGGGGCGCGCGTCTTGAAGATCCATGCCCATACCCAGAAATTCGACGTGACGGATCCGCGGGTGCTGACATTGGTCAGGCACGCGGGCCAACTGGGCATGGTCGTGATGATGGACAATGCCAACATCCTTCCGGGTGACAGCGAGAATCTTTTCAACCTGGCGCTGGCCTGCCCCAAGACGAAATTCCTCTTCGCGCATCTGGGCGGCCTGAACTTCCGCTTCTGGAATATCCTGGCGCTGGCACGCACGGCCGAGAACCTGTTCGCAAACAATATCTATTTCGACATCTCCGGCCCCCTGACCCTGGCGGCGGGATCGCCCATTGAGGACGAGTTCGTTTGGACCGTCCGCAATGTCGGCATCGATCATGTGCTGCTGGCTTCGGATTTCCCGCAAGTCACCCTGTCCCAGGCCCTGGCCGCGTTCGACAAGCTCGGCTTCAGCGAAGAGGAAAAGGCAAAGATCAGCCATGGCAATGCGCGCGCATTGTTCGGGCTGAAGTGACGTGACCCCAACCAGGAGAAGATCATGAAAATGCGGATCACAGCGGCATTGATGATGACGGCAAGCCTTGGCCTGATGGCGGCGGGTGCGGCGGCCCAGACCGAGGTGGATACCCATGTGCTGGCCGCGCAAACCGCCGCCGGAACGGATTTCGCCGGCACATTGAGCGTCTTGTGCATCCAGCCTTCGGACGGATCAGACCCCGGTGTCGCCCAGCGCGCCGCCAATGCCGGAAAGCCGCGCGTCATCCCGGCACGCGACACCTGGTATGCCGAGCCCGCCCAGGTGTTCGACAATGTCTATTGGCTGGGCACCAAATTTCATTCCGCATGGGCGGTTCGGACCAGCGACGGGATCATCCTGATCGACACCATGTTCAACTATGCGGTCGAAGACGAAATCGTCGGCGGCCTGAAAAAGCTGGGCCTCAATCCCGCCGACATCAAATATCTGGTCATCAGCCACGCCCATGGCGATCATGACGAAGGCGCCAAGCTGATCCAGGACCGTTACGGCGCGCGCGTCATCATGGGTGCGCCCGACTGGGATTCCATCAGCAAGGCGGCCAACAAGCCCGGCGGAGTCCCCAGGCGCGACATGGATGCCGGCGACGGCCAGAAGCTGACGCTGGGCGACACCACCATCTCCATCATCCAGACGCCGGGCCATACGCTGGGCACGCTGTCGTATTTGATCCCGGTCAAGGACAAAGGCAAGACGCTGACGGCGGCCTATTCCGGCGGCATGGGCTTCAACTTCCCGCGAACCCCGGAGCGTTTCGACACCTATATCGCGTCGGCGGAGAAGATGCGCCTTGCCGCCAAGGCGGCCGGCGCCAGCATCGTCTTCTCCAACCATTCCATGTACGATCATGCCTGGACCCGCAGCCGCGTGGCGCGGAAGCCGGGCGAAGACAGCCCGTTCGTGATTGGTGCGGACGCCGTGGACCGCTATTTCACGGTGCTGCGGGAGTGCGCGGTGGCGGGCAAGTTGCGGTTGAAGAAGTAATCGCCGGCAGCTTCCCAAACCGGATAACGGCGCGTTATAAGCGCCCTGAATGCGGGTGTAGTTCAATGGTAGAACGGCAGCTTCCCAAGCTGCATACGAGGGTTCGATTCCCTTCACCCGCTCCAGAGCCTGGCCCATTCTCTACGGTCGTGCCGTAATCTCTGTTCCGCCGGTCAACCGATCCGGCAGGTCGCTTTGAAATGTGGGAACCCATGCGCAACATCAAAATCTTCCTGGCAACTGCCATCTTGGTCGCGCTTGGCGGGGGGGCCGCTTGGGCGACGCCCACGACCATCGTCATCCGGGTTCTGGCAAAGGATGCCAAGTTTGTCGGCACGGACATGGGCGGGGGCCAGATCACCTTGCGCGATGCCGCAAGTGGCGAGCTTCTCGCACAGGGGCTGGTGGAGGGCGCGACGGGCAGCACGCCGGTCATCATGAAAGAGGGGCGCGCGCCGCCAGACATTGTCCGACGCAAAATCCGCCAAATTTTCGGCGACACTGGATCTCGACCGGCCGCGCCAGATTACGGTGACCGCAACCGGGCCGAACAGCCCGAAACAGTCCGCGACCACCGTGTCCTCGACCCAGTGGGTCATACCCGGAAATAATATTGATGGCGGTGACGGCTGGGTGCTGGAATTGCCGGGCTTCGTTGTGAACGCCCTCAATCCGGTAACGGAAATCGCCCTCTCCGCGACGCGGAAAATTCCCGTGCATGTGAAAGTCATGATGATGTGCGGCTGCCCCCTCACGCCCGGCGGCCAATGGGATGCCGACAAGTTTGAGATCGTGGCGATGCTGGCCCAGGGCGGTAAAACCCTGCGCACCATGCCGCTTTCCTATGCCGGAAAGCCGAGCGAATTTGGCGGAGAGATCGAGGTTGCCGGCAAGGGCCAGTATGAGTTGACGATCTATGCCTATGATCCCGCGAATGGAAATACAGGCCTTGACCGCTTTGCGGTCACGGTCAGGTAAGGCGGGCTAGAGTCAGTGGTTGATGTGCAACCGTGATAGCGTGACGGGCGAGGCACTTCCAGGAGGATATCCGCATGAATATTTTCAAGACGGTTTCCCTGACATGGTGGCAGGTCAGCATTTTCAAACTGGGAATGGCAGCCGCCGGAATCGCGGCGGGGACCTATTGGAGCGCCTGCTTCGCAAACTATCTTTCGGTCATTGTCGTGGTTGCCGTCATTTCCCTGGCTTACACGACCTAAGTCTGGGCGAAGCAGTAGCCGCTCTTGAATGGGAAGATGGCGCTGCCCTTGATCGCATAACGGTCAGCGCCCGGCTCACTCCAGCGCTTCGCGCTTCATCGGAACGGGCGCGCAGCGCTGCCAGAAGGCCCTGCCCTCCAGCCACTGCCAGACCAGCAGGGCGGGCAGCCCGGCGATGATCTCCCGGGCGCGGCGCAGCAGCGAGACGGCAAGGCCGAGTTCCGGCGGAACGCCAAACAGCGGCGCCAGCATGGCATAGCCCGCTTCCTGCACGCCGATGGACGCCGGCACGAAGAACACCAGGCTGCGCAACATGCAAAGCAGCGCTTCAATCGCCAGGGCTTCGAGAAGGCTGATTTTGGCGCCCACCAGCGTAAACGCCAGGTAGATCAGCAGCCCGCTGCTGATCCAGGCCGCGAGATGAGCGGCGCAGGAGACCGTGATCCGCCGCCAGGAGCCGAACATCTCATAAAGCGCCCAGGTGCTGCTGGCCTCCACCTTCAGCTGGGGCAGGATACGCAGGGCAAGGTTCTTGAGGGGCTTCATGCCGCCATTGGCGAGAATGAGCGCCAGCACGGCGAAGATCAGCACGATCAGAACGCCCGCCGTCAGCGCCTCGTAGAAGGTGGCATTGTCGGGCATGCTTTCGAGCTTGACGACGCATATCGCAACGCCAAGCGCGATGAATGCCACCGGGGCGAGCATCTCTGTCGTTGCATCCACCGCCGTCGAAGCGATCGCGTAGGAGGGAAGAAGCTTTCGCAGCATCATGTACCGGATGGAGGCGACCATTCCGCCCACCACCGTCAGCGGCGAGATGTCGGCGACCGCATCCCGGATCATGCGGCCCAGGACAAATTCCCGGAGCGGCACGCGATGCTCTTCGGGGACCAGGCTTCGCCAGGCCACGCCCAGCAGCACGGTCGGGATCACGGACGCCAGGCAAAGCCAGGCCAGACCGCTCAGGCCCGCCAGACGCAGGCTGTCCAGCAGCGAGTCATATCCGACCAGCCAGACCAGCCAGACCGTCAGCCCGATTCCGGCCATGGCGGCCACGACGATGAGTGCCCGCTTCATGGCGACTGCCACGGGCCAAGGCGGCCATCTCTTGGGGCGCGTGAAATACCGGATGATGGAACGATGCCGGGACAGGCGGAGCGCAACATTGGGAGCCAACAAGTGAAGCGAGGCGTCGCAATGCGCGGGTGGCTTGAAAAAGCCAAACTCTGAAAAAAGCGAGCCTTGAAATTCGCTATTGGTTATCCCGGGGATAGGCGCCGGGCCGAGCCACCCGGCAAGCCGGGTCCAACCGTGGGTTAAATCTTAACCCAAGGATCTCCGGCGACGCAATAGATGGAAGCACACTAGTGCGCCGGTAGCGCCTGGGCTGCTCCGGGCTTGTCATGAGTGGCGAATCTTTCCACCAGCCCTGCACTGGCATCGTTCAAACCGATTATTTCGACGGCGATTCCATGACGTCGGAATTTCAGAACGGTATCATCCAGCGTACCGATCGCCGAAATATCCCAGAAATGCGCCTTCGAAACGTCGATATGCACTTTCTCGACCGGCTCCAGATAGTCGAAGGCATCGGCGAAGCGTCTTGCGGAAGCAAAAAATATCTCGCCAGAGACCCAATAGGTCCGGCTGCGGCGATCACTATCCAGGACCGACGTCACTCGGAACAGGCGCCTTACTTTCCTGGCGAAGAACAATCCGCTGAGGACAACACCAGCAATTACGCCCTTGCTGAGATCATGCGTACCGACCACCACGACAACCGTTGCACCCATCACCACCGAGGATTCCCAGGGGTGATGGCGCAAATTTGCAATGGACTTCCAGCTGAAGGTGCTGATCGAGACCATGATCATGACGGCGACCAGAGCAGCCATCGGTATCTGACTGACAATCGGTCCCAGGGCCACGATCAGGAACAGCAGCAGCGATCCCGCCACCGGGGAAGACAGCCGGGTCGATCCACCCGACTTCACGTTGATGACCGACTGCCCGATCATTGCGCAACCACCCATGCCGCCGAGAAACCCGGTGACGATGTTGGCGGCGCCCTGTCCGAAACATTCGCGCCGCCGCTGGGTCGGAGTGTCGGTCATGTCCTCCACGATCTGCGCCGTCAGGAGGGATTCCAGCAGGCCCACCAGCGCCATGGTCAAGGAATAGGGAAAAATGATCTGCAGCGTCTCCAGCGTCAGCGGAATTTTTGGGATGGCGAAGAATGGGAGCGCCGAGGGAAGCTGGCCCATGTCGCCCACGGTGTTCACGCGCAAGCCGCCATAGATCGAAATAGCAGTCAGGACCACGATGGCGACAAGCGGCGACGGGACGGCGCGGGTGATACGCGGCAACAGATAGATGATCGCCAGCCCACCGGCCACCATGAGATAAGTGACGGGCGTCACATTGATCAGCTGGGGCAACTGCGCCATGAAGATCAGAATTGCCAGCGCGTTGACAAAGCCGGTGATCACCGAGCGCGAAACATAGTTCATCAGCATGTTCAGGCGCAGCAGGCCCGCAATTCCCTGCAGAATGCCCATTAGGATCGTGGCGGCGAACAGATATTCCAGGCCATGTTCGCGCACGAGCGGCACCACCAGCACCGCGACAGCGGCGGTGGCCGCCGAGATCATGCCGGGGCGCCCGCCCACCAGCGCGGTGATGACGGCAATGGAAAAGGAGGCGTAGAGCCCGACCTTGGGATCAACGCCCGCGATAATGGAGAAGCCTATGGCCTCGGGGATGAGAGCCAGGGCGACAACAATGCCCGACAGGATGTTGGCGCGCGAATCCACAAGCCATTCGCTGCGAAGCGAAGCGAGAAAAGACATGTAAGAAAACCTGACTAAACAGTTGGGGCGCGATGCTCTTAAAGCAAATGCGCGTGCCCCTCGACGTTATCCCGGGGATAGGCGCCGGGCCGAGCCACCCGACAGGTCGGGTCCGTTCACGCTGGCGTCATATCGGCTGGCCGAAATTGCTGCAAGTGCTAAATCCGGATGCCGGGTGTGCCAAAGGGCGCAGACAGCTAGAGTTCATCGCTGATCAAGACTGAGAAAAACGATACCGGGGAGCACATCCATGACCACGCACAAGATTCAGGCCTTCGACTCCAATGCCATGCCGTGGAAGGAAAGCGTCATTCCCGCGCTGGGCAAGGCGATTTTCGTCAAACCCTTCGTGGAAGACCCGCAAACCGGCGTCACGGTGCGGATGGCGAAATATCCGGCCGGCTTCATGAACACCTGGCACACCCATCCCTGCGCCCATGGCATCTATGTGCTGGAAGGCACATTGGTCACCCATGAAGGGTCATTCGGGCCGGGCAACTTCGTCTGGTTTGCGGAAGGCATGCGCATGCAGCATGGCGCCACGCAGGACCAGGACGTCACCGTGCTGTTCATCACCAACAAGAAGTTTGAGATCTGGCACGAAAATCCGGTTGGCTAGACGCGGCTAGCGCGTCATCGCTTCGCGGATGACGTGATAAATCGTGTGCTGCTCGATGGTGCCCTTGAACAGATGGGCCATGGGGCCGGAGGCGCGCACCGCCACATCCTCGCCGCCATGGGTTTCGCCGGCCAGCGGGATCAGCGCCTGCTGGCGATAGTCCAGCGCGGTTGTGTCGGCGGCGGCGGGATCGGGCCGCGGACTGGCGACCGCGCCCGGACCATTGGCATAGCCCAGTGTGGTGTAACCCTTGTCGTCTTTCGCTTTGATCACTTCGCCGTCCATGCCCCGGGCCACGCCCAAAATGGGATTGCCGCGCTGGGGATAGCCGCTCATCGCCAGGGTGTGACTGTGGTCGGCAGTGACCAGCACCAGCGTGTTTTTCATATCCACCATGTCGAGCGCGGCGCGCACCGCATCATCCAGCGCGACGGCATCTGCCAGCGCCCGGCGGGCATTGCCGGCATGATGGGCGTGATCGACGCGCCCGCCCTCGACCAGCAGCACGTAACCGGTCCTGTTGCCCGCCAGCTTGGTGATGGCGGCGCGGGTGAGATCGGCCAGCGCGGGTTCGCCGCCCTTGTCGCCGGCACGGTCGGCTTCATACTGCATGTGATCGGGCTGGAAGAGGCCCAGCACCTTCTGGTTTGACTTCATGTCCAGCGCGGCAAAGTCGCGGGTGTTCCAGACGAAGGCGCCGCCTGGATTGCGGCGGCTCCAGTCGGCGAGCAGGTCGCGACCGTCGGTGCGGCGGCCCTTTTGGTCGGCATATTCGGGATCGGTGGTGGTGGCGGGCAGGAAGTTGGAACGCCCACCGCCCAGAATGATGTCCAGCTTCGCGCCGGCCGGATTTTCGATCATCTGGCGGGCGATATCCAGGCAACCATCCGCCTTGGCGGCGACCGGCATATCGCTGTCGGCTTCCCAGTCGCGCTGCGGCGTGTGGGCATAGGCCGCGGCGGGCGTGGCATGGGTAATGCGCGCGGTGGAGATGATGCCGGTGGCGCGACCCGAAGCTTGCGCGAAATCGAAGATGGAGGGGATATGCTTGTCCTTGGAGCCGGGACAGTCGCTGACAACCGCTTCGGGACCAACGCCGATCACGTCATTGCGCGCCTTGACCCCGGCCATGATGGCGGTGGCGGTGGGTGCGGAATCCGACACCTGGCCATCATGGGAATAGGTTTTGACCAGCGCGGCATGGGCCAGGCTGTCCATGGCGGTGGTGAAGGACTCCCCGTCGCGGCCCAGTTTCTGGCCCTGATAGATGCGCGCCGCTGTCAGGGTGCTGATGCCCATGCCATCGCCGATGAAGATGATGACATTCTTCGCCCGACCGTTGATCGGCGTCGCGGCCTTGAGCCGCGCCACTTCGTCCCTGGCCTGGCGGCGGTAATCTTCGGTCGTCACCTGCGCACCCTGGGTAATGGTTTGCGCACTGGCGGCGGTTGAGAGGGCTAGCGCGGCAAGCAGCGCGGCCAAGGGACGGGCGATCATCATTGTTGTTCTTTCCTGCGGTACGCCGAAAACCAGTGGTTCCTAGCATGGCGGCCAATTCGTCTCAAACTGGAATCAAACCGTGTCATTCGCAGTTTTTAGGAATTGCCGTAACGCGGCGGAAAATTTTGACCCGCTAGGGTGACCGCGATTGCAACAAGGGGCTTGTCATGATTTTGAAGCATTTCTGGAAAGACGAAAGCGGCGCCACGGCCATCGAATATGGCCTGATCGCGGCGTTGATCGCGGTGGTGATCATTACCGGCGTCACCGCCGTGGCCACCAAGCTCAGCACCACCTTTAGCGACCTGTCGACCAACCTGAAGTAACTGGCGTACGTCCCCTGCCCCGTTAGCATTCAGCAAACGGGGCGGGGCATGGCGCAAACTGCTGGTCTATCAATCGCTGTGGGCGATGGAGCGGCCACGGCCTATGCCATTACCGGCGCGGATGGTCATGAACTGTCCGGCCGCCGGCCGGAATCGCTGCGGATGAAGGACATGATCCGCGAGTTGTGAATCGGACCGGGAACTAGTCGCGGTCCTGCACATCGTCGGCGCTGATGTCATTCTTGTAGGTTTCGGGCCCGCACCAGACCGCAAAGGCCGTGACCAGCGAGACCGCGATCACATAGACCGCCACGCCCCAGGGCGCGCCCGCCATCCAGGCCACCAAACTCGCGGCAATCAGGGGCGCGGGCCCGCCCGCGATGATCGAACCCAGCTCGCGCGCAAAGGCAAAGCCGGAATAGCGCAGGCGCGGGCCGAACAGTTCGGCGAAATAGACCGCCTGGGGCCCGAACATGGCGCCGCAGCCGATGCCCATCACGATGATGAAGGCCAGTGCGATCAGGACGGGATCGGCCGTCCCCACCAGCAGGAAGAAGGGAAAGGCGGCGACAGCCGAGAACAGCGCGCCGAAGATATAGACCGGGCGGCGGCCGATGCGGTCCGACAGCCAGGCGAAATACACCAGCCCGCAGACCAGGGCGACATTGCCGGCGATCACCCCGGCCAACGCCACGTTGCGCGGCACTTCCAGGTTGGTGACCAGATAGGACAGGCCGAACACCGGATACAGATAGCCCAGCGCGTTTTCCGCCAGCCGTGCGCCAACAACGACGAAGAAATTTCGCGGGCTGCGCCGTACCGCTTCCAGCGCGGGGAGTTTCAGCGGCGGGCGCTTGGCGCGGGCGGCTTCGAACACCGGTGTCTCGCTGACCTTGGCGCGGATATAGACGCCCAGCGCCAAGAGCAGGATCGATCCCAGGAACGGCACGCGCCAGCCCCAGCTCATCAAATCGTCGGCGGCCAGCATGCCGATCAGCCAGAAAGTCAGGCCCGCCAGCGCATTGCCCACCGTGGTGCCCATGGGCGCGAACGCGCCGTACAACCCGCGCCGGCCTTCGGGGGCGAATTCCACCGCCATCACCACCGCGCCGCCATACTCCGCGCCCGCGCCGAAGCCCTGCAGCAGCCGCATGGTGAGCAGCAGGATCGGCGCCCAGATGCCGATCTGGGCATAGGTGGGAAGCAGGCCGATCAAAAAAGTGCTGCCGCCCACCAAGAGCAAGGTCGCCACCAGCATGGGCTTCCTGCCCCAGCGGTCGCCGAAATGGCCGAAGAACAATCCGCCGAAAGGCCGGGCCAGGAAGCCAACCGCAAAGGTGGCGAAGGAGGCCATCACCCCGGTGGTGGGATCATAAGTGGGAAAGAACAGCGGCCCGAACACCAGCGCCGAGGCCATGCCGTAGATGAAGAAGTCGTACCATTCCAGCGCCGAGCCGACGCCGGCGGCGAGCATCACCTGACGCAAGGTGGTCGGCGATGGGGCCTGCGCGTCGCTCACACTATTCCCCTTGCGCGGCGTCTGATGCGCGCCGCTTAGACTTTTTCCGGTTCGCGGCGCTGAAAGTATTTGTTCTGCGCCGTGCTCTGATTCTCGTAGATCGAGCCCTGGAACGGCGCGGGCGGCAGCGGCATGCGCACCGGCGTAGCCAAGATGCGCGGCGTGTTGATCACCGTGCCCGACACCAGATTGCGGTTGTACTGGTCCCAATCCTTGATGCCCATCAGCGGAAAGGCATCGCCGGCGGAGAATTCATACAGCAGCAACCGGCGCGGCTTGTCGGAGACATTCTGCGCCGAACCATGCACCAGCCGCACATGATGGAAGCTCACGGATCCGGCCTTGCCGGTCAGCGGGACGGCGCTTTCGAAATCCACTTCCCGGCGCGTCGGGTCCATGGCACCGCAGAAGTAGCCGCCCGAATGATGATCCCAGGTGGGGCCCTTGTGCGAGCCGGGCACCACCATCAGCGGACCATTTTCCATGAAGGCATCGTCCAGCATCACGCCCACCGCCAGCATGTCGTCATTGGTGTGGGGATAGAAGGCCCAGTCCTGGTGCCACTCGACCGGCGAGCCGTAATGCGGCGACTTCAGATTGATCTTGGAGCTTTGCAGCCGAACGCCCGACGGGCCCAGCAGCTTTTCCAGAATGCCCACCATGCGCGGATATTGCGCCAGCTCCCAGAACACCGGCGTGTGGCTGTGCGGCAGCTTGATGCGGCGGACCTTGGGATTCTCAGGCGTGTGGCCCGGCTCCAGGTCATAGACATCGGTATGCTCGGTGACGGACGCCGCATCGGCGACCAGCGCATCCAGCGCGCCGCGCAGCCGCGCCAGCATGTCAGGCGCGATCACATCGGGCACCACCAGATAGCCGGTCTCGTGATAACGCGCGATGTCGCGGTCGGTGATCATGCAAAGGATGCTGGCCTACCGCGCTTGAGGCGTCAATTATGCAGCTGCGAAGAGGTTACGGGCGGATGGCAGGCGCCAGCAGCGCTTCCCACTGCGCTGCGCGCGCCGCCCAGTTGCTGATGCGGCCCACCGCCTGGGCCTGCGCGAAACGCTCCTGCGCCCATTCCTTTGGGGCGCGCAGGAAATCCGCTTCGTTCTTGTTCAGCAGGGCGGTGATGCCGGCGACATGTCTGTCACGGGTGAAGTTGCCCGCGACCGGCAACAGGTCGGCGAAACCCATGGTGGTTTCCGGCAGGGCGCCGAAGGTGTTGCTGATGACCTTGAGACCGGCGGCCAGGGCTTCCTGCGCCACGATGCAATAGGTCTCGATGAAGGTGGAGGGATAGACCAGGAAAGCGCTGCTGCGGAATTGGCGCGCCAGCTCCGCCTGCCCCACGCCGCCATGATAATGAATGCGCGGATTGACGCCCATGGCGGCATAGAGCGCGGCAAAACGGTCGTCTGAGTCCTGGTAGGCCTGCATGGAGGAAAACACATGCAGTTCGGTCTTTGCCTTGGTGCGCCCCATCACCTCGACCAGCTCATCCAGCCCGCGAAACGGCATGGAGGCATAGACGGCGCGGTTTTGCTTGGCGGCCAGCAAATCCTCGGCGCTGGAAAACATGTTCTCGAAGCCGGGACTGACGGCATTGCCGATCACCACGCCCCGCGTGGCGAGCTTGAAATCGGCGCGCTGGGTCTCGCTGACATAGACGATGAAATCCAGCAGGTGCTGGACCTGGGGCAGAATCTTGAGCGCCGGCTGGTTGGCGAAGACGTGCGGCCAGGCGATGTTGAGGGTGCGGGGACTGCCGCTTCTTATATAGGGCGCGATGTCGGGATAATTGACGGCAATGGCCACGTCATAATTTTCCTTGGCGAAATAACCCGCCGGATCATTCAGCACCGGCTGGATCGGCTGATGCTTCACGCCCAGCAGCACCGGCGGCGTGCCATCGGGCAGCAGCGACACCAGCGTGACGTCATGGCCGCGTGCCGCCAACCCCCGCGCCAGATAGCACAGGCAGGACGCGATGCCGCCCAAGGGCGCGCTTTGCGGCGTGGCGACATTGAACGCCATGGTGCTGGGATTGAAGAAGGCGATTTTCATGCCGGCTCAAGATTGCATGGCGACGCCCAAAGAAAAAGGCGCTCCGCAGGGAGCGCCTTTCGCCGGACGACCGTTCTCAGATCGTCACATTTCCAGATTTCGCCGCCTTCACCAGATGCTCGGCGCAGCGATAGGCCAGCGCCGAGATGGTCATGGTGGGATGGTTGCGCCCGCCGGTGACCATGCTGGAACCGTCCACCACGAACAGGTTGGGCACGTCATGGGCGCGGTGATACTTGTTGACCACCGATGTCTTGGGATCATTGCCCATGCGGCAGGAGCCGCGGGCATGCGACCCGCCGCGGCTGTCCGAGAGGGTATCAGCCCAAACTTCGGTGGCGCCAGCGGCTTTCAAAATCTCCACCGACTTGTCGATGAAGAAGCGCATCGCCTTGAAGTCATTCTCGTGGCTGGTGGTGGTGATGCGCAGCGCCGGCAGGCCCCAGGCATCCTTGGCCTCGGGGTCCAGGTCCACCATGTTGGTTTCGAGCGGCAGCTGGGAGATGAAGTTCACCAAGGTGAGCCGGCGGTTGGCCTGTTCGATCAGCGCCTTCTTGTAGCCCGCACCCCAGCGCGGAGCGTTGCGTGGCCCCGCCAGGCCGTACTGGATGGGCGATTGCTGGCCGCGCGCCGTCATGCGGCCGCCGCCATACCAGCCGCGGCCCTTCACATCGTTGGGAACGTAAGACAGGACCGCCGCGCCGGTAACGCAGCCTTTATATTCGTTGAGCGGATCGGCGAAGAGCGCGGAGGCGCCGCCGCCATTGCCCACCATCAGATACTTGCCAACCACGCCGCTGGAATTGGCCAGGCCGTGCTGGAAGCGGTTGGACTTGGACATCAAAAGCAGGCGCGGGGATTCCGTGCCGTTGGCCGCCAGCACCACGCA
>JBEGVG010000107.1:0-48266 GCA_041178445.1 Pseudomonadota bacterium
AGCTCAAGCACTTCAGGCGCATCGCAACACGCTTCGACAAGCTCGCTAGAAACTTCATGGCCGCTGTAGCCCTTGCTTCAGCCCGCCTCTGGACCAGAACTTATGAGTCCACTACCTAGCCCAGCGCCGCCTTGTCGATATTGGCGCCCCAGGCGACCGCCGTCAGCGTGTCGAGATAGGGCGTGTGCCAGTCCAGCTTCAAATAGCCAAAGCCGTTGGGGCCGCCCGAATACAGGCTGACCTTGCCGCCGGTCAGGTCGTTGCCCTGCACCGCTTCCAGCCGCAGCTCGCTGTCGCGGCCCAGTTCCAGCGCCAACCCGCCCTGGCCGCTCACCAGCTCCTGGTTGAGCGTGGCGGCGATGGTGCCGTCCGACAGGCGGACATTCTTGCCCTGCAGGTTGGTGTAGTTGACTTTGCCGACCACCGCGATGCCATTGGCGAAGCTGAACTTGCCATCGACATTGGTGGAGATCACCAGATCGTCGCCATTGTACCAGTTGGCTTCGGTATGGGTGCCGATACCGGAATCGCTCTGCAGGGCGCCGCGGCCATAGGCCATCAGCCACACCGGATCGCCGCGCCGCACCGCCAGCTCCTGCGCCTGGTAATTCCTCAGCGCGGTGTATTCGCCATAGGTATGGAACGGCTGGTAGGCAGCCTGCGGCGGCACGTAGGGCTGGGGCGGCGGCGGATAAAGCTGCTGCTGCGAATATTCCCCGCCGCGCATCTGGGGCGGGGGCGGCATGTTCTGCGCCATGGACGCGGGGCCGGGATTTGGGGCGCGCGCCACGATGCGCAGCGAGAAGCCATCGGATTCCGCACGGGTCAGGAAGGTGACGGGACGGGGCGAACGGATCACGCCATTGTCGAAACTGGCATAGGCCATGGAAATCCATTGCGGCATCTCGGAAGGCAGGCGCTCGAACACCGCGCCATCGACCGGCGTGTGGAAATCCAGCGACAGGGCGTTCTGGCTGTCATCGGCCCGCACCGCGCGCAGCGGCATGCCGCGGAAGCGGATTTCCAGACCATCGGGGCCCTGACTGGTGACTTGATACGAACCCGGCATGGGACCCGGGCCCTGCGCCATAACAGGCGCCCCAAGCATAAGGGCCGCCGCCAGCGCAAAAGCGCCAATCCGTGCCAAGCCCCGAAGCATGCGATTCCCCTTCCGACGGCCCTGAGGCCGAACGCCTTTTGGCGCGGCCAGAGCTTCGTTAACTGTGGTTAACAAGGGGTAAATGCCGCTCATAGCCGGGGTAACCTCACTTCCATGACGGCGCTGTCGCCAGCCTGGCTGGCCAGCCGCATGGCCCCGCCCATCCGCCGCGCCAGCTCCATGGCGATGGCCAGGCCCAGGCCGGACCCGGTCACCTTGCCGGCGCGGTCGAAGCGCTCGAAGGCCTTGCCCGCTTTGGCGCGTTCAGCGGTGGAAAAGCCCGTGCCGCTGTCGGTCAGGGTGACGACGCCCGCGCCGTCCACGAAGCGCACATCGGCGCGCACAAAGCCGCCTTCACCCGTATAGGTAAGGGCATTGCAGAGCAGGTTGCAGAGGATGCGCCGCACCGCTTGCGGATCGGCGCGCACCAGGCCCGGCTCGCCAAAGCCCAGGCTCAGCGCGATGCGGCGGGAAAAGGCGCGGCCCTGCTGTTCGTCCACACAGGTCCCCACCAGCACCGCCAGTTCAACCGGCTCCTCGGTCAGCGGAAAACGGCCGGCTTCGATGTTGGCAAATTCCAGTATGTCGCCAATCTTGCCATGCAGGTTGCGGCCGGCATCACCGATGTCGCGGGCATATTCGGCATATTTGGGATGACCCGGCGTGCCGTACAGCCCGTCCGCGATGATGTCCGAAAAGCCGATCACCGCATTCAGCGGCGTGCGCAGTTCATGGCTCATATGGGCAATGAATTCGGATTTGGAGCGCAACGCTTCCGCCGCGCCGCGCTCGGCATTGGCCAGCCGCACCATCAGCTTGCCTTCGACGGGACGGGTGGCGCGCAAGGAGCGGATGGCGTCCTTCGCCCTGGCATGGCGCTCGAACGCCCCGACCAGCAGCGCCGCCAGCCAGGCGCCCGCGATGGCCGGCCCCAGTATGACGAACAGATAGAGCGGCAGCCCCCTGATCCAGTCGGTCAGCGCGGCGTCCTCGCTGATGGCGATGGCGGCGGTGAGCGGCCATCCCGGCACGGGGCTGCGCATCCATTCCAGCCCATTGCCTTCGATCAGCGGCAGCAGGGCGGGACCGGCGGCGGGCAGCAGCGCGGCATCGCCAAGCAGGCTTGCGGGCGCCAGCGCCTGTTTGTCGAACATTACCACGATGCGCGTGTCCCCGCTGGCGAAGGCCAGCGCGCCTTGCGGGCCATAGGCAAAGACGCTGCGCCCGGTTCCGGCGGGCGCGGGCGCCATGGCGGCGAGCGGATGCAGGATGGCGCGGCGCGCACCGTCGGCGTCATAAACCGCGATGTTGCGCAGGCCGGGCAGGGCGGCGACGGCGGCAGGGTTGGCGGCGAAGCCTGCGCCTATGCTGGCGAAACGGTCCAGCGACATGCCGGCCACCGCAGCCAGGCTGCTGGCGCGCGCCGCGCCGGCCTGCGTCGCGGCGGTGAGGGCATGATGGTGGTCATTGCGCATCTGCAACAGCGCGGCGGCGGCGAAGCTGCCGCAGATAAGCAGGATGCAGAACGGAATGATGACGCGGTTGTTGCGGGTGAAGCGGCGGGCAAGGGGGCGGCGCAGGGCGGCGGCAAGCGCGCCGTCCAGCCAATTCCAGGACCGTGCTATCGCCTCGGTCATTGATCCCACCCGCACGTTGATTCTCGCTGGAGGAAGTATGAATCCCTCGCCATGGCGTCGCCAGATAATAGAGCGCCCGCGGCGAAAGGAATCAGTCGAGCATTTTCCCCGCGATCTCCGACAGGTTGGGCGAAATGCCGGAAAGGCCGCGAATGGCCTCGATCTCCGCCTTCATCAGCGCCTGGCGGGCGGGATCATAGCGCCGCCAGCTCTCGAAGGCGCCCGCCAGCCTTGCGGCCACCTGCGGGTTGATGGGATCGAGGGTGCGGATCACTTCGCCCACCAGCCGGTAGCCTTCGCCATCCGCGGAATGGAAACGCCGGTGATTGCCGCCAAAGGCGCCAATCAGCGCACGCACCCGGTTGGGATTCTTGATGTCGAAGGCGGGATGCTTCATCAGCGCCCGCACACTGGACACCGTGTCGGGCAGGGGCGAGCCCGCCTGCAGCCCCATCCACTTGTCCAGCACCAGCGGGTCCGCTTTGAAGCGGTCGTGAAAGTGGGTGAAGGCATTGTCGCGCAGCGGCGATTCCATCCGCGTCAGCGCCGCCAGCCCGGCGATCATGTCGGTCATGTTGGTGGCGCTGTGGTAATGGGCCTGCGCCAGTTCCGCCGCCGCTTCGTCGTCTTCGGCCGTGAGATAGCGCAAGGCCGCATTGCGCAAGGCGCGCCGTCCTGCCGATTTCGCATCAGGACTGAAATCGTCCTCATCGCGCATATGCTCGTAAAGCTGCGCCAGGCGCTTGCGATGGGCCAGGGCGATGGCGCGCACCAAGGCCAGCCGCGCATTGTGGATGCCCTCAGGGTCAACCGGCGTCTTACTGGTCGCCAGTTCATTCTCGGTGGGGGGCATCAGCATCTGGGCGGCGAAGGCGGGGTCTTCTTCGGCACGTGACAGCACGATGCCGATGGCTTTGAGGTAATCGCTATCGGCATCGGCGCGCGCCTTGCCCGCCACTTCCAGCATGATTTCCGCGGCCAGGATCTGCCCGGCTTCCCAGCGGTTGAAATCGTCCTGATCGCAGCCCATCAGGATGGCGCGTTCGGCGCGGCCATAGGGGGTGCGGAAAATGGCCGGGGCGGAAAAGCCGCGTCCCAGCGACAGCAGCGGTTCCTCGGCGACATCGACAAAGACAAAGCGGTGGAAATTCTCGGTCAGTTCCAGCACCCGGCTGTCCGGGCCGGCGCGGTTCTCGCCTTCCAGGGTGGCGGGCAGGCCCGCGCCCGCAGCGCTGACCAGGCCGATGCGCACCGGAATGTGCATCGGCTTTTTCTCCGGCTGGCCGGGCGTGGGCGCCAGGCCCTGCGTCAGGTCCAGGGTAAAAGTGCGCGCGGCTGCGTCATAAGCGGTGCGCGCCTCGACCACCGGCGTGCCCGCCTGGCGGTACCACAGCCGGAACTGGGTAAGATCGCGCCCCGAGGAGTCTTCAAAGCATTTGACCCAGTCTTCCACTGTCGCGGCATGACCATCGTGACGTTCGAAGTACAAGTCGGTGGCCTTGCGATAGCCCTCATCCCCCACCAGCGTATGGAGCATGCCGATAACCTCGGAGCCCTTCTCATAGATGGTCGAGGTGTAGAAGTTGTTGATCTCGATATAGCTTTGCGGCTGCACCGGATGGGCCAGGGGCCCGGCGTCTTCCGGAAACTGGCGCGCCCGCAAGGCGCGCACGTCCTGGATGCGCTGCACGCCATGGCTGCGTGTGTCGCCGGAGAATTTCTGGTCGCGGAAGACGGTAAGGCCCTCTTTCAGGGAAAGCTGGAACCAGTCGCGGCAGGTGACGCGGTTGCCGGTCCAGTTGTGGAAATATTCGTGTGCGACGACGCTTTCGATGCGGGCGTAATCGTCGTCGGTGGCGGTCTCGGGTGAGGCCAGCAGCACCTTGTCGTTGAAGATGTTGAGGCCCTTGTTTTCCATCGCCCCCATGTTGAAGGCGCTGACCGCCACGATCATGAAGATGTCGAGATCATATTCCCGGCCATAGGCCTCTTCGTCCCATGTCATGGAACGCTTCAGCGCCTCCATGGCGTAAGTGGCGCGCAGTTCATTGCCAT
Source organism: Pseudomonadota bacterium (assembly GCA_041178445.1). Taxonomy (GTDB): domain Bacteria; phylum Pseudomonadota; class Alphaproteobacteria; order Micropepsales; family Micropepsaceae; genus Rhizomicrobium. The sequence goes on from JBEGVG010000107.1 coordinate 4,852, forward strand.
GCTCGACATACAGCGCCAGTTCGATCCGCCGCCCGGTCATGGTGGTGAAGCTGTCATGGATGCTGCCCAGATCGCCCGCCACCAGCGCGAACAGATAGGACGGCTTGGGGAAGGGATCGTGCCACAGCGCGAAGTGCCGCCCGCCGGCAAGCTCGCCGGTTTCCATGCGGTTGCCGTTGGACAGCAGCACCGGATATTGCTCCTTGGGCGCTTCGATCCGCACGGTGAAGACGGACAGATTGTCGGGCCGGTCCAGGAAATAGGTGATGCGGCGAAAGCCTTCCGGCTCGCACTGGGTGCAGAACATGCCGCTGGACAGGAACAGGCCTTCCAGCGCGGTATTGGCGCTGGGGTTGATCTCGGAGACAATCTCCAGCGTGAATGTATCCGGCACGCGGGGCAGGGTCAGGCTCTTGTCGTCCAGCAGGTAATCGCCCGCCGGCAGCAGGCGGCCATCCAGCGTCACCGACACCAGCTTCTGATTTTCGCCCTGCAACACCAGCGGGCCGCTCCCACTCTGGCGTTCGATCGCCAGCTTCGCGGTGACGCGGGTGGCTTCCGGCTCCAGCGCAAAGTTCAGATGCACGGTGGGGATGCGGAATTCCGGCGCCCGGTAATCGGCAAGATGAATGGCACGGGGTTCTTCGGTACGCATGACGGACTCGGGCAAAGGGAGCGGCTTTATAGCCCGCCCGACGGGGTCCGTCATATTTAATAGACTTGCAGCACCGTCATTTCACGTCCGTCATGAATGACGCGATACGTATGGGCGTAGTCCGGCTTGTTGCCGTCCGCTTTGTTCCAGCCAAACAGCTCCCCCTCGGGATGGTGCAGCACCACATATTTCACGCGGGCTTGTGTCAGTTGCCGTTTCTGCGCGGTCAGGTCGGTCGTTTCGAGGCGGTTGCCCAGGGTGATGCCCATCTGACGGGAGGTTTCGCCCTGCACGATCGCTTTGCCATGACAGGCGGACAGGGTCATATAGGCGTTGCCGTTGCCGTAGCCGGACGGCAGGTCCAGCACGCCGAAATGCCCCCTATCCTTGGCGATACGCTCCAGCGCCACCGGGCACGCCACCGGCGTGGCGGCCAGGCGGGTCGGTGTGAAATCCAGCAGCATCAGCCCCACGATCAGCGACAGACCCAGCCGAGCGCCCTGGGAACGGTGGCGCCAGGCCATGACCATGGCGTGCGCGATGGCGATGCCGAGGAACAGATACACGAACACCATGGCGCGCGCAGGAGTGCGGACATTGGCGAAGAAGGGAAGCTTGGCGAGAATGATGCCGGGCAGATGCAGCGGCGTGACGTCGCCGCCGACATGCAAAGCTTCGCCGCTGGCGATCACCGCGAAGAACAGCATGCCGCCCAGCGCGTAATAGAGCCTGCGGCGCTCGGGCTGTGCCAATGCCCATATCAATAGCGCAGCGTTGATGACCCCCAGATAGACCGTGCCCTCCCACGCATTGCCGGTAATGGCGGCATAGACGCCGCTGCCCCACTTTGCCAGCAGGTGGGTGGGAGGAAAGGCAAACCAGGCCAGCAGGTCGGCCACGAACATATTGGTGCCGACATAATAGACCGATGCTTTCAGGCCCGAGCCCAGCATCGGAACCAGCCATGGCGACAACAGCAGCGCGGCCGCAGCGGCGCACAGCGCGGGCGCGCCCAGAATCCAGCCGCGCGGCCACTGGCCGCCCCGGATGCGCAGGTACAGGAAATGGAACGCCATGAAATAGAGCGCGTAGAAAAGATAATACCAGCTCGACAGCGCCGACAGCGCCATCATCGCCGCCGCGCCAGCCAGCCAGCGCGGGCTGCGGCGCTCCAGTGCGATCAGATAGAACAGCACGAATAGCGGCAGGAACTGGATGGTGCTGACATGGGCATGGTGCATCACCTGCGCCACATGCCAGGGATTGAAGGCGAAAATGAATCCCGCCGCCGCTGCGCCCGCGTTGCGTCCTGGCACGTCGCCCAGCAGATATCGCGCCAGATAGAAGGCGCTGGTCGCCGCGAGCGGAAAGGAAGAGAGCAAGGTAAGATTGTGCAACGTCATCAGCGTGGCGAAATCCGCGCCAAAAATCTTGCTGAGCAGCGCGACCGCGGCGACCTGCGGCCAGGCAAAAGAGTGGTAGGTCAGTGATGTCCCTTCAGGATACCGAATCTGGGCGGTGAAAAAGAAGTCGCGCCAGCCTTGCGCGTTCGCGGCGTGCCAGCTGTTCCAGAAATCCTGCAGATTGTCTTCCGGCGGTCCGATCAGCGCCGATGAGAGCTGCGTCACCCATGGCCAGAAAAAGATCACGGTGAGCAGGGTGAAGCCGGCCAGCACCAGCAGACCGCGCGGAACGCAGATGCGGCGAATCTCGGGGCGCGTCGTGGGACCCTCCAGCGAAATAGAGGGCATGGTCATCAGGCGGGCCACTTGACCTCGGTCAGCAGATCCTGCGCCTGGTGCGCCAGTTCTGCCAGCGCATTGGGCATGTCCTCGCCCGATTTGCGCGCCCAGTCCACCAGGCTGACGGCGAAGGCGGCCAGCTTGGGCGCGCTGGCGATCAGGCGCGCCTGTTCCTCTACCTTGGACGGGTCCAGATCATATTCCGCGCCCGGCACGCGCCAGCCGCCCCATTCCGCATCGCCGGTGATGACGCCGGGATAGGTGCCCGGCACCGGATGGCGGGCGCAATCTTCCTCGGGTTGCCACTTGTTGCGGGCCCTGACCACGCGCCATGTCTGGTAGAGGACGGAAGTCTTCTCGCCCAGCGGTTCCTCGCTCAGCAGTTCGTCGGCGGCGAATTCACGGCCCAGGCCCACATCGTAATGCACGCGGATCGGCTCATCGATGCCCTTGGCCCAATGCGGTACAACATGCTCGATCAGCGCCCAGGTGCCGACCGGTTTCACATATACCCGCTGGTTCTTGTGGAACTGCGCTTTGGCCATGACAAAGGTTCCGAAAAACTGCAGCCCAAGCCTAGGGAAGCGCTGTTAAACCCCGGTTAAGGTCATTGCTGCGTTTCGATCAAAAACGGTACTTTCCCTGCGAAAATGGAAAGCCCCTGCATCAAAATCTGCACCTACGACCCGGCCAGCGGGCTTTGCTGCGGCTGCGGCCGCACCCTGGCGGAAATCGGGAACTGGTTTTCGATGACGGATGATGAGCGAAGCGCGGTGATGGAACAGTTGCCGCAGCGGCTCAGGGCTTTGTCTTCGCCAGCCAGCTGAGTTCTTCGGCGAGGCGGACATTCTCCCCGATCACGATGATCGCCAGCGACGGCGCGTTCTCGGCGGCTGCCCCCAGCCCGCTCAAAGTGGTGACGATCACCTGTTGATCGCTTCGTGCCGCATTGGTGACGATGGCCACCGGCTCATCGGGCTTGCGGCCCGCCGCCAGCAGGGCCTGCGAAATCTCGGCGGCGAACCGGCGCGCCATGTACAGGACAAGCGTCGGTGCGCCGCGCGATACCGCCGCCCAGTCCATCTTGGTCAGCTTGCCGTCAATGCCGTGGCCGGTGATGAAGGTGACGGCATGGTTGGTGTCGCGATGGGTGACGGGAATGCCGGCATAGGCGAGCCCTCCGATCCCCGCGGTCACGCCCGGCACGATGCGGAACGGCACGCCGGCGCGCGCCAGCGCCTGGGCTTCCTCGCCGCCGCGCCCGAAGACGAAGGGATCGCCGCCCTTCAGCCGCAACACGCGCTTTCCTTCTTTGGCCAGCGCGACCAGCATTTCGCAAATCTCGTCCTGCTTGCAGGAACGCACGCCCGCGCGTTTGCCGGCGTAAATCTTCTCCGCCCTGGACAGCGTCAGCAGATGCTCATCCACCAGCGCGTCATACAGAATGACATCGGCCTGGGCGAGCGCCTGCAATCCCAGCGCCGTGATCAGGCCGGGATCACCGGGGCCCGCGCCCACCAGCCAGACCCAGCCCTTTTCCAGCGACGGCAGGTTCAGCCCGGCCACGATCTCTTTGTGCATGAGGGGATTATATCGGCGGACGCTTGTAAAAAACAGCACGACACAGGAACGCAGCCCGACATCGCCGCGTTGGCTCTGGGGCAAAGGGAGACCGTGATGAGCGAGAAAGTCGGCGAAATAGCGCGCGAATCGTCCGATTACCGCTGCGAGCAGTGTCACAAGCTGACGCGCTTTTCGCAGGGCGATCTGATCTCCGCCTGTCCCCATTGCGGCTTTGGTACCTTTGACATCTCCAATCCGCGCTTTGAGCGCAAGGACGGCACGCTGGGGCCGCATGAACCCAGTTGATGGCGGGTTGAGATAGCGTGGAGGGACCGCTAAAACCCTCCCGCATCTCAGCTTTTGGACCTTTATGATCAAGCCCCGCGCCGACCTTGTCCCCAACACGGCCGATTACGAGAATATGCCGCTGGTGACCGCCAACGGTTTTCGCGAATATGACGCGCGCTGGCTGTTCGGCAAGGAGATCAACCTGCTTGGCATCCAGGCGCTGGGCCTGGGGCTGGGCACCTATCTGCACGATATCGGCGTGGCGCCCAAAGTCGTCACCGGCCACGACTACCGTTCCTATTCCCAGTCCATCAAGCAGTCGCTGATCCTGGGCCTGTTGCAGGCGGGCTGCGAGGTGCATGACATCGGCCTGGCGCTGTCGCCGGTCGCCTATTTCGCGCAGTTTCATCTCGATTGCCCGGCGGTGGCGATGGTCACCGCCAGCCATAACGAAAATGGCTGGACCGGTGTGAAGATGGGCGCGGCGCGGCCTTTGACCTTCGGCCCCGACGAGATCAACGCCATCAAGGATATTGTCCTGAACGGCAAGGGCCAGGAGCGCGACGGCGGCAAATACATCGCCGTGGCCGACATGCGCGAAACCTATTTGCAGGCGGTGACCAAGGGCCACAAACTGTCACGCCCCATCAAGGTGATCGCGGCCTGCGGCAACGGCACGGCGGGCGCCTTTGCCCCCGAAGCCCTGCGCCGTATCGGCGCCGAGGTGATCGGCATGGATGACGAACTCGATTTCACCTTCCCCAAATACAATCCCAATCCCGAAGACATGGAAATGCTGCACGCCATGGGCCATGCGGTGAAGGAGCAGGGCGCCGACCTGTGCCTCGGTTTCGACGGCGACGGCGACCGCTGCGGCGTGGTCGATGACAAGGGGCGCGAGATTTTCGCCGACAAGATCGGCGTGATGCTGGCGCGCGGGCTGTCGGCCAGCCACAAGAACGCGCAGTTCGTGGTCGATGTGAAATCGACCGGGCTGTACCTGACCGATCCGGTGCTGAAGGCCAATGGCGTCAAAACCGACTATTGGAAGACCGGCCACTCCTACATCAAGCGCCGCACCTCGGAACTGAAGGCGCTGGCGGGCTTTGAAAAATCCGGCCACTTCTTCTTCAACCCGCCCATCGGGCTTGGCTATGACGATGGCATTGTTGCCGGCATCCAGGTGCTGGAGATGCTGGACAAGGCGGGCCCGGGCGCCAAGCTGTCGTCGCTCTATGACGGCCTGCCGCAGAGCTGGGGCTCGCCCACCATGGCGCCCTTCTGCCCCGACGAGAAAAAGTACGCGGTGGTCGAGGCGATGGTGAAGGAATATTCCGATCTCGCCGCCAAGGGCGCGACCCTGCTGGGCCAGAAGATCATGTCGGTGGTGACGGTCAACGGCGTGCGCGTCACCCTGGAAGACGGCACGTGGGGCCTGGTGCGCGCTTCCTCCAACAAGCCGTCACTGGTGGTGGTGGTGGAAAGTCCGGCCTCGGAAGCCAATATGCGGGCCATGTTCAAGGACATCGACACCCGCCTCAGCCATCATCCGGAAGTCGGCGAGTACGATCAGAAAATCTAGCTTGTCTTGATCCCGGCCCCGGGCGAGCATCTCCGAAACGAACGGGGACAAACCATGGACCGCCGCCATGCCATCGGCCTGGGTGTGATGACCGCGCTGTTTACGCGCGCAGCCTTTGCGCAAAATTCAACAGGGGCCATGCGCGCCGATGGGTACCTGCCTGGCGATTCCACCGAATTCGTTCGTCTGTGGCCCGGTACGCCGCCGGGCGGCGAGGGCGTCAGCCTCTCCTTGAAAGTCACCGACACGGTGCAGCCGGACGGCTTTCATGTCCGCGCCATCAGCCAGATCCAGACGCCGGGACTCTTCGTCTATCGCCCGGCAAAGCCCGATGGTCGTGGCCTGCTGATCATTCCGGGCGGCGGCTATGCGGCGCAGGGCGGCGACCGTGGCGGGCGCGAGATAGCGCAGCATTTTGCTGGCCTGGGTATCACCTGTTTTGTGCTGCGCTACCGGTTGCCGGGCGAGGGCTGGGCCAACCGCAGCGAGGTGCCGCTGCAGGATGCCCAGCGCGCCATGCGGCTGATCCGCCACAATGCCGCGTCTTACGGCGTCGATCCTTTGAGGCTGGCGGCGATCGGCTTTTCCGCCGGCGGGCATCTGTCCGCCATGCTGGCGATCCGCCGTGCCGACCAGACCTATCCGGCCATCGACGCAGCCGATGCGCTGAACGCAAAACCGCTGGTGGCGCTCCATATGTATCCGGTGATCACCATGGGCGACGGCGCCCATCAAGGTTCGCGCGACAAGCTGTTGGGCGACAATCCTTCCGCGCAGGCGATCGCGCGCTATTCGCTGGAAAAGCAGGTCACGGCGGACACCGTACCGTCCTTCATCGCGCTGCCCTCCGATGACGAGATCGTGCTGCCGTTCGACAATGGCATCGCCTTTTACGAAGCGCTGCAGGTCGCCAAAGTGCCGTCACAACTGCATGTCTTCCAGGACGGCGGCCATGGCTTCAGCCTGCACTGGACCATCGGCAAACCCGCTGCGGCATGGCCCAGCCTGTTCCTGACCTGGGCCGCGACGCACGGTTTTACGGGTTAGCGAGGCCGTTCAACAGCGCCGCATGAAAACGCGCCGGGTCCTGGATCTGCGGTGAATGCCCCATATCGGCAAAGCGCACCAGCTTGGCGGTGGGAATGCGCGCCTTGGCGGCTTCGCTCATGGCGGGGAAGTTGCCCAGTGTCGCTTGCACCTCCTTGGGTGCGCGGTTGCTGCGCCCGGTGGTGTCCTTGTCGCCGATCAGAAACAGCACCGGCATCTTCAGCCGCTCCAGCTCATAGATCACCGGCTGGGTGGCGATCATTTCCGAGGTCAGAGCACTGTTCCACGCCATGAGCTCTTTCCCCGCGCCGCGATACATGCCGACCTGCATCTGCACCCATTTTTCATATTCGGGCTTCCAGATGCCGGCATAATAGACAGTGCGCTGATATTCCCGCGCGCTGTCGGCGGTGGTGTTCAGCGCGCCACGATAATTCTCGTCCACGCTGCTCCATGGCACGCCCTTGGCGCGGCCATCTTCCAGCCCCAGCGGATTCACCGACACCAGTTGTTCGGTCATTTGCGGGAAGGTGAGGGCGAAGCGCGTCGCCAGCATGCCGCCCATCGAATGGCCCAGGATGGTGACGCGCGAAATGCCGAGGCTGTCCAGCAACGCCTTGGTGTTCGCGGCGAGTTGTTCAAACGAATATTGGTAATGCGCCGGCTTGGTGGATTTGCAGAACCCCACCTGATCGGGCGCGATCACGCGGTAACCCGCACCCGTCAGGGCCGCGATGGTGCCTTCCCAGGTGGCGGCGCAGAAATTCTTGCCGTGCAGCAGTACAACAGTTCTGCCGTTCGCTTTCGCTGGCTTCACATCCATATAGGCCATTTCCATGGCCACTTTCTGGCTGGTGAAGCGGAAAATCTGCACCGTATGGGGATATTCGAATCCCTCCAGCCGCGCGCCATAGACCGGCGCCTCCTGCGCCGATGCCGGAGCCGTCAGGAGAATGGCCAACAGGAAGAGCGCGCGCTTGATCATGGCGCGCACAATACGCCTTGCCCGAAAAAGGGAAAGAGTGTGATCCTTGCCGCCGCAAAAGGGAGCTGGGAAATGGATCGCCGCACCGTCCTGGGGCTGGGACTGGCCGCTGCTCTATCGAAGTCTGCCTGGGGCGACACGCTGGTACCCGGTGATGGCGTGCTGCCCAGCGACCCCAGGGAAAATATCGTCCTGTGGCCGGGCACGCCGCCCGGCGGCGAGGGGCTCTCCCTGCCGCCGATCCGCGTCCACAATCACGAGCCGCCCTACATCACGCCCCATGACCGCGCCATCGACCGTATCGGCGTGCCGGTGATGAATGTGTTCCGCCCCGAAAGGCCCGACGGCTCGGCGCTGATCATCGCGCCCGGCGGCGGCTATACCCGCCAGATGCTGGATTTCGAAGGCATGGATATCGCGCGCCGCTTCAACAAGGCCGGCGTCACCTGTTTTGTGCTGCGCTACCGGTTGCCGGGCGAAGGCTGGGCCAATCGCGCTGATGTCCCGCTGCAGGACGCCCAGCGCGCCATGCGGCTGGTGCGCGCCAATGCCGCCAAATACAGCCTGGATGAAAATCAGATCGGCTTCATGGGCTTTTCCGCCGGCGGTCACCTGGCGGCCTCAATTGCCACCCGCTTCGACGACACGGTTTACCGGCCAATCGACGAGATCGACAAGATCGATGCGCGTCCAACCTTTTCGGTGCCGATGTATCCGGTGATCACCCTGGGACACGGCGCCCATGTCGGGTCGCGCAACAATCTGCTGGGGCCCAATGCGTCCGACGAGCAGATCGACGCCTATTCCTGCCAGCGGCTGGTGATCGCCGCCACCCCGCCCAGCTTCATCGTCGCCGCTGCCGATGACACGGTGGTGCCGACCGTGCCCAACGGGCTGGCCTATTACGCCGCCTTGCAGGGTTCGCGCGTGCCGTCCGAAATCCACATCTTCGAAACCGGCGGCCATGGCTTCGGCCTGGCGCGGGCGGTGGGCCGGCCCACGGCGGTGTGGCCGGAACTGGTGCTGCGCTGGGGCGCGACGCACGGATTTTTCAAGAACGCTTAGGCCGCGCGGCGCTGCCCGACAAAGGCGAGAGCATCGCGCAGCACGGCGATACCGGCGTCATGGCGTGGGGCGTTTTCGCTCAGATGGCGGCGGAACAACCGCGCGCCCGGCTGGCCATTGTACAGACCCAGCATCGGCTTGATCAGCGAATGCAGGCGCGCGCCCTTGGTCAGTTCGCGTTCGACGTGGCTGCAATATTCCGCCACCGCCGCATCCAGGTCGCGAGGCTGTCCGCCGAAGATGCGTGCATCCACCTCGGCCAGCAGCGCCGGATTTTGATAGGCGGCGCGGCCCAGCATCACGCCATCGACATACTTTAAATGTTCCCCGGCCTGTTCCAGCGTCTCGATACCGCCATTGATCACGATGGTGAGGTGGGGGCGTTCGCGCTTGACGCGATAGACCAGATCGTAATCCAGCGGCGGTACGTCGCGGTTTTCCTTGGGACTCAAGCCTTCCAGCCAGGCCTTGCGGGCATGCACCGCGAAGACGGTCACCCCTGCATCGGCGCAACCATCGATCAGCGTGCGCAAGGCGCTTTCCGGGTCCTGGTCATCGACCCCGATGCGGCATTTGACGGTGACGGGAATGGTGCCAGCGGCACGCATGGCGGCGACACATTCCGCTACCAAAGCAGGCTCCCGCATCAGACAGGCGCCGAACTTCCCCGACTGCACCCGGTCCGACGGGCAGCCGACATTGAGGTTGATTTCGTCATAGCCGAAATCGGCGGCGATTCTGCACGCCTGCGCCAGTTTCGCCGGATCGGAGCCGCCCAGCTGCAGCGCCACGGGATGCTCGAAACCGTCAAAACCCAGCAGACGGGTGCGGTCGCCATGCAGCACCGCATCCGCCGTCACCATCTCGGTATAGAGCAGCGCATGCTTGGTCAGGCAGCGATGCAGCACCCGGCAGGGACTGTCGGTCCAGTCCATCATGGGTGCGACGGACAGTTTATGAGCTTGAAATTGCTGCACTTCGGGTAACGTCACATCGAACACAGCGCTATCTACACCAATTCTACGCCTTGATGCGACTCATCGCTACTCGTGTCGCAGCGCGTCGATGGGATTGAGGCGGGCGGCGCGGCGTGCCGGGAAGTAACCGAACAGAACTCCGATCGTGGCGGAAAACAGGAATGCCACGGCATTGATCGTGGGGTTGAAGAGAAATGGAATCTGCAGCATCGGCGAAATCAGGATGCTGGCGCCCAGCGCGATTCCCAGGCCCAGAATGCCGCCCAGGCTGGCCAGCACCACCGCCTCCACCAGGAACTGAAGCAATACTTCGCGGCCCAGGGCGCCGATCGCCAGGCGGATGCCGATTTCGCGGGCACGCTCCGTCACCGATACCAGCATGATGTTCATGATCCCGATGCCGCCGACCAGCAGGCTTACCGCCGCCACCGCGCCCAGCAGCGCGGTCAGGGTTCTTGTGGTGCTCTGCAGCGTCTCCGAAATCTGCTGGGTGTCGAAGATGTTGAAGTCATCGGCTTTTCCGGGCCCGAGCCGCCGGCGTTCGCGCAGGAGTGCCCTGATCGAATCCTGGACGGCGTCCGAGGCATAGGCCGGGTCCACCGAAACCAGGATCATGTTGATATTTTGATTGCCGGTGATGCGCCGTTGCACGGCTTTCACCGGCATGATCACGACGTCGTCCTGGTCTCCGGGGCCAAAGCTTGAGCCCCGCGATTTCAGGGCGCCGACCACCTCGCAGGACAGGTCCCGGATGCGGATTCGCTCGCCGATCGGATCATCCTCCCGGAAAAGGTTTCGCCGGATGGTCGCGCCGATCAGGCAGACGGTCTTGCCGGCCCGTTCCTCTTCCGGAGAAAAGATGCGCCCCCGGTCGATCGTCCAGGATTGCGCCTTCACATAGTCGTTCGTGGTGCCATAGATCGTGGTGGACCAGTTTGCCGCGTTGCGGATGGCCAATCCCGACGACTGCACCTGGGGCGCGACGCTCACCACACCGGCGACCTGCTGGCGGATCGCATCGACATCATCCACTTCGAAGGGTTGCGGCTGCGTGCCGCCACCGCCCCGGCCAAAGCTCTGGCCCGGGCGAATCTGGAGAATATTGGCGCCCAGGCTTGATATCTGCTGCTGGACGGCAGCCGTCGTGCCGTTGCCCAATGTGACCATCGTCACAACCGAGCCCACCCCGATGATGATGCCCAGAACGGTCAGGAATGAACGCATCAGGTGACGGCGTATCTCCCGCATCGCAAGGCCCAGGGTGGTGAAAAGCATGGCGCTCATGCCGGAACCGGCTGCTTGCGGTCCTCGACGCTTTCGACCAGGCCGTCGCGAAACTTCACCGTCGTACGGGCGAAGGCCGCCATCTCCTCTTCATGCGTCACCATCAGGATGGTGATGCCGGCATCGCTGTTGAATCGCTTGAGAAGCTGCATGATCTCGCGTGAGCGCTCGGTATCGAGATTGCCGGTGGGCTCGTCGGCGAGAAGGACTTCGGGCTGGGTGACAATGGCCCGGGCGATCGCCACGCGCTGCTGCTGGCCGCCGGAAAGCTGGGCGGGTGTGTGATGCGCCCACTCTTCAAGGCCGACCTTGCGAAGCGCCGCCAGCGCGGCTTCCTGCCGGGCCTTTTTTGCCTCGCCGCGGTAGAGGAGCGGCAGTTCGACATTTTCCAGCGCGCTGGTCCGGGCCAGAAGATTGTAGCCTTGGAAGACAAAGCCGAGATAGCGGCGGCGAAGCAGCGCCCGCTCGTCCCGCGTCAGCTGCTCGACATGGTGTCCCTTGAAAAGATACGCCCCACTCGTCGGGACATCCAGGCAGCCCAGGATGTTCATCATCGTCGACTTGCCCGATCCCGACGGTCCCATGACGGCAACAAAATCGCCGGACTGAATGTCGAGATCGATGCCCCGCAACGCCTGGAATGCGGTGGGTCCTTCTCCGAAGGTCTTGGTAATTCCCCGCAAGGAGATCAGCGGTCCGGTCATTGCGCGCCGGCAAGCTGGCCCGTGACGACTTTCAGGCCGGTTGTGAGGCCCTCGCCCGAGACTTCCGTTTGGCTGCCATTGCTGTCGCCGACCTGCACCGAAAGGGGCTGAAGTTCGCCGCCGTCCTTCAAGATGTAGATTGTCTGGCGGCTGCCGCGCCCGATAGTCACGCTGGCGGATGGCCTATTGCCGCGCATGCGCGGCATGAGCGCGCTTGTCACGCTGCTGGTACCACCGCTGCCTGTTGCTGCCGGCGTGAACCGCAGCGCGGAATTGGGCACCAGCAGGACATCCTTTTTCTCCGCGGCGATAATCGACGCGGTGCCCGTCATGCCCGGACGCAGGACAAGATCAGGATTGGCGGCAGTCAGGACCGCGGTGTAGGCCACGACTTGTCCCGATCCGCTGGAACTGGTGGTCGTGGTGGACCCCAGGTCCAGGCGCGTCACCGTCGCATTGAACCCGCGGCTGGGATAGGCATCGACTTGGAAGGTGGCGCGCTGGCCCGCTTTCACCTGTCCCACATCGGCTTAATCGACCTTCGCTTCCAGCAGCATTCGCGAAAGGTCCTCGGCCAGGGTGAACAGCACGGGGGCATTGAAGCTGGCGGCCACCGTCTGGCCCGGTTCGACCGCACGCAAAAGCACCACCCCGGCCACCGGCGCGCGGATCGTGGCCTTGGAGAGCTGGGTGCGATTGGATGAAAGAGTGGCGCGCGCCTTTCCGACAGCGGCCTGCGCCACGGCCAGGCCGGCGGCGGCCCGGTCCTTGTCACCGCGCGCCACATCGAGATCGTTGGCTGCGGGTGCCAGGCCATCCGAAAGGCGGTAGACGTCTTCCAGGCGGGCAAGTCGTGCCGTGGTTTGCGTCAGGGTGGCCTGTGCCTGGGCAACGCCCGCCTGCGCCGATACGAGGGCCGCTTCACTCTCTCTGACGGTGTCCTGCAGGCGCGCCGTATCCAGTCGCGCCAGAACCTGGCCGCGCGTAACGCGGTCGTTATTGTCGGCCAGCACTTCGGTGATGATCCCGGACAGTTCCGAACCGACCTCGATTTCATTGGTCGGCTGCAGATTGCCTGTGGCCGAGACGGTGACCCGCAGGTCTCCCCGTTCCACCGGCGTCGTGGCATATTGCGCCACGCCACCGGGATCGCGCAGCACAAGCCAAACCAGAAGAAGCGCCATGCCGAGCGCCGCCGAGCCGATCATCAGCGGACGGGAGATCCAGGCACGTGGTTTGACGCCCAGGAGATTGTCGATCTGGGCGCTTGCTCCCGATGGCGGTGCGGGGGGCTTGTCCATCAACATCTGGGGCCAGACACGCGCGCGGCCCGGATATGAAAAGCAGACATGAGACGAACTCCGCGTAATGGAGTTCATCCTGTCCGGGGCAGGTCCCCTGCGGCATGATATGGATCAATTGCCGGGAAGAAAGGCAGAAAAGTTCCCGTGGGCCTAGGGAAATCCCAGCCGCAGCATGGTGTTGGTCTGGCCTTCCACCGTGCCTTTTTCCAGCCATTCCAGCGATGCCTTGAACAGCAGGTGGCGGCTTTTTTCCCACATCGCATTGTGCGAGGCGCAGCCCAGCTCGACATAGACTTTCTGTGGCGCGCCGAGATCGTCATAGAATTCCCGCACCCGTCCCGGCGTGACCTGCACGTCATGGGTGCCCGCCACCATCAGGGTGGGCGTGGTCATGGCTTTCACCCGCTCGCTGGTCCAGCCGAAGGTGGTGGCGATGGGGGCGCGGCGCACGGCGGGCGACCAGCGCGATCCCACCGGATCGGATTTGAGCATCTCAGACCAGACCGAAGCGGCCGCCGCCGGATCGATCTGCTTTTCACAGGGCGCCTGGCGGGTCCAGTTGTTGGTGAAGATCTCGTGGCTTTGCACGTTGAATACCGGTCCGGGCACGGGCAGCGGCGGCGGCTCGGCCTTTACGGCGCGGCCATAGGCGGGCGCCAGCAGGATCAGCTTGTTCACGCTTTGGGGGTTGAGCGCCGCCCAGCCGCCGGCGCGCGGGCCGCCCTGCGACCAGCCGACCAGATTGACCTTGTCCACCTTGCGCAGCTTTTTGATGTAATCGACCGCCGCCGAAATGTCGTTCCAGTCCGATCCCATATTGGTCAGGGCGCCGGTATAGGTTTGCGCGCAAGCGACACCGAACAGTTTCTGCTGCTCGGGCGACAGGTTGCACTTGTCGTCCATCTGCGGCGGGCGATGGGAGCGGCCATAGCCGGTCATGTCGACGCTGAAGACGTCGTAGCCCACCCTGGCCAGGTAGGCCATCCAGCTATAGTCCTGATACGGCACGTCGAAGCTGACTTCGGCGGGGGTGCCGGCGCCGTGAATGAAGAGCACCACCTTGTCGCCAGCGCCGCGCCGCAGTACCTGCGGCAGCGCCCGTTCGCGCAAATAGAGCTTCACCTTCTGCCCGGCAATGGCCGGAACCGTGGAGGTCACGGTGACGCTGTGCTCGCGCATGCGGGTTTCCTGCGCCTGCGCCGGCATCGCGGCCAGCGCCACCAACAGTCCCAAGGTCCAGCGTTTCATACCCCACCCCTTATCTTTTTGCAGGGCCAAGCATGCGCATTGGTGCCCAAAAAGCAAAGGGCGCCCCTGATGTCAGGAGCGCCCTTTGGCCGTCTGTGAGGGCCAATCAGGCCTATTTGTGGTGTTGCAGCTTGGTGTTCACCAGCTGGAAGAACACCGGCACGAAGAAGATCGCCAGCACGGTGGCGCTGATCATGCCGCCGATTACGCCGGTGCCGATGTCGTTCTGGCTGCCCGCGCCCGCGCCGGTGGCCAGCGCCAGAGGGGTGACGCCTGCGATAAAGGCGATGGAGGTCATCAGGATGGGGCGCAGCCTGAGCCGTGCCGCCTCCATAGCGGCGTCAAACGCGCTGGCGCCATTTCGCTCCGCATCCACGGCGAATTCCACAATCAGAATCGCGTTCTTTGCCGACAGTCCTATGGTGGTGAGCAGGCCGACCTGGAAATAGATGTCGTTGAACAGCCCGCGGCTCCAGGCGGCGAACAACGCGCCCACCACGCCCAAGGGGATCACCAGCATCACCGACAGCGGGATGGCCCAGCTTTCATACAGGGCAGCCAGGCACAGATAGATCACCAGGATGGACAGCGCATACAGCGCGGGCGCCTGCGCCCCGCTGGCCTGCTCCTGATAGGACAGGCCCGTCAGCTCGTAACCGACCTCCTTGGGCAGCTGCTTGAAGATGGCGTCCATCTCCTTCAGCGCCGTGCCGGACGAGACGCCCGGCGCGCCCGCACCCATCAGCTGGATGGAGGGAAAGCCGTTATAGCGCGTCAGCGAGGCAGGCCCCTGCGTCCAGGTCGATGTGGCGAAGGAGGAGAAGGGCGTCATGTCGCCGGCATTGTTGCGCACATACCAGCGGTTCAGGTCTTCCGGCTTCATGCGATAGGGCGCGTCGCCCTGCATATAGACGCGCTTGACACGGCCCCGGTCGAGGAAGTCGTTGATATAGGCACTGCCCCAGGCGGCGCTGAGGGTGGAGTTAATGTTGGACGGCAGCACGCCCAGCGTGTTGGCCTTGGCCTGGTCGATATCGATGTGAAGCTGCGGCGTGTCGTCCAGGCTGTTGGGGCGCACGCCCTGCAGCCTGGGATTCTGCGCCGCCATGCCCAGCACCTGGTTGCGGTACTGCATCAGCGCGGCGTGGCCGACATTGCCGCGGTCCTGCATCTGGATGTCGAAGCCGGACGACTGGCCAAGCTCCTGCACGCTGGGGGGCACCAGCGCGAAGACCTGGGCGTCGGGCAGCTGCATGAATTTCATGAAGGCGCGCTGGGCGACGGCCTGGGCAGTGTTCTGGCTGCCCTTGCGTTCATCCCAGTCCTTCAACCGGGTGAAGGCCAGGCCGGCATTCTGCCCGGCGCCGGAAAAGCTGAAGCCCGCGATGATGAACGTGAAGTCCACATTGGCCTTCTCGTCTTCCAGATAGAATTTCGAGACTTCCTTGGCCACCGCCATGGTGCGTTCCTGCACCGCGCCGGTGGGCAGGGTGATCTGGGTGATGACAAAGCCCTGGTCTTCGTCCGGCAGGAAGCCGGTCGGCAGACGCATGAACTGGAAGGTCATGATGCCCACGACGACCAGAAACGCGGCCATCACCTTCCAGGTATTGTGCAGAAACCAGGCGGTGCGCTTTTGATACCAAGCCCGGAAGGCCTCGAAGTTGCGATTGAACCACAGGAAGAAGCGCATCTGTGGTTTGTGCTCGCCTGCCGCCGGCTTGAGCATGGTGGCGCAAAGCGACGGAGTCAGGATCAAGGCCACCAGGATGGACAGCGTCATGGCCGAGACAATGGTGACGGAAAATTGCCGGTAGATCACGCCTGTCGAGCCGCCGAAGAAGGCCATGGGCAAGAACACCGCCGTCAGCACCAGCCCGATGCCGATCAGCGCGCCGGTGATTTCCTGCATGGATTTGAGCGTGGCGTCATAGGGACTCAAGCGCTCTTCGTGAATGATGCGCTCGACATTTTCGACCACCACAATGGCATCGTCGACCAAAAGGCCGATCACCAGCACCAGTGCGAACAGCGTCAGCGTGTTGATGGTGTAGCCGAACATGGCAAGGATGCCGAAGGTGCCCAGCAGCACCACCGGCACGGCAATGGCGGGGATCAGCGTGGCGCGCCAGTTCTGCAGGAAGACGTACATCACCAGCACCACCAGGAAGATGGCTTCGATCAGCGTCACCACCACATCGTGAATGGACAGGCGGATGAAGGTGGTGTTGTCCACCGGATAGACCATCTTCATGCCGGGCGGCAGGATGGCGCGCAATTCCTCGGCCCGTTCCTTGACCGCGGCCACGGTGCTCAGCGCATTGGCGCCCGGCGCCAGCATCACCGCGACGCCGGCGGCGGGGTAGCCGTTGAACAGGCTGGTGATTTCATAGGATTCCGCGCCCAGTTCGACGCGGGCGACATCGCGCAGCCGTACCACGGCGCCGCCGGGCGAGGTCTTGAGCACAATCTCGCGGAACTGTTCGGGTGTCTGCAGCCGCGACTGGGCGGTGACGGTGGCGTTCAGCTGCTGGCCGGGCACGGCGGGCTGCTGGCCGATCTGGCCGGCGGAAACCTGCACGTTCTGGGCCTGTACCGCGGCGCTGACGTCGGACGGCATCAGGCTGAAATTCTTCAGCTTGAACGGGTCCAGCCAGATGCGCATGGCATATTGCGCGCCGAACACCTGGGTGTTGCCCACGCCGGGCACGCGGCTGATCTGGTCGGCCATGCGGCTGGTGATGAAGTCCGACACGTCCACATTGTTGTAGCGGCCGGTATCGTCATAGACGCCAATGACGATGATGAAGCTGGGCTGGTTCTTGACCACGGTGACGCCGATCTGCTGCACCTGGGAGGGCAGCTTGGGCACGGCGGCCTGCACCTTGTTCTGCACCTGCACCTGGGCGATGTCGGGATCGGTGCCCGGCGCGAAGGTGACGGTGATGCCGACGCTGCCATTGGCGTTCGATGCGGACGAGAAATAGAGCAGATTGTCCAGGCCGGTGAGCTGCTGCTCGATCACCTGGGTGACGGAGTTCTGCACCGTCTGGGCATCGGCGCCCGGATACATGGCGTTGATCACCACCGCCGGCGGAGCGATGGTGGGATACTGCTCGATCGGCAGGCTGGTGGCGGCGATGCCGCCGGCCAGCATGGTGACGATGGCGATGACCCAGGCGAAAACCGGGCGGTCGATGAAGAAGCGCGAGAGTGACATTTAGTGAGCCGTCGGATTGGCAGGCGCGCCCGGTGCGCCGGCGGGGGCTGCGGGTTTGGTGCCTGCGGGGCGCGGCGCCACCGGCATGTCGGGCTGCACGCGCTGCAAGCCTTCGACGATGATACGGTCGCCGACCTTCAGGCCATCCAGCACCTGCCAGTCGCCGCCGATCGAGCGGCCGGTTTTCAACACGCGCAGGCGGGCGAAATTCTTTTCGTCCACCACCAGCGCGGTGGGCTCGCCCTTGGCGTTGCGGCTGACGCCCTGCTGCGGCGCCAGGATGCCGTGCGGATCGGTTCCTTGCGTGACCGTGGCGCGGACATAGAGACCCGGCAGCAACAACCCTTCGGGATTGGGGAAGATGGCGCGCAGACGCACCGCGCCAGTGGAAGGGTCCACCGTCACGTCGGTGAATTGCAGCTTGCCCTCATGGGCATAGTCGCTGCCGTCTTCCAGCTTCAGCTTCACGACGGCGGTGCCGTCTGCGCTGACATTGCCGGCCTGGGCGGCGCGGCGCAGCGCCACCAGCTCGGAGCTGGACTGATCGACATCGACATAAATGGGATCGAGCGTGGACACCGTGGTGAGCGCGGTGGGCTGCTGCGCCGTCACCAGTGCGCCGACCGTCACGCTGGACGCGCCGATGCGCCCCGAGATGGGCGAGGTGATGCGCGTATAGTTGAGGTTGATGCGCGCGGCGTCGGCCTGCGCCTTGGCCTGCAGATAGGCGGCGCGGGCATCGTCATCGGCCTGGGGCGCGATGGCGTTTTGCTTGAGCAGGATCCCGTACCGGTCGGCGCGGGTCTTGGCGCTGGCCAGAGTCGCGGCGGCGGCGGCATAGGCGGCCTCATACGGCGCCGGATCGATCTGGTAGAGCGCCTGGCCCGCCTTGACGGAGGAGCCTTCCACGAACAGCCGCGCCTTGACGATGCCGGTGATCTGGGGGCGGATTTCCGACACCGCATAGGGGCTGGTGCGGCCCGGCAACTCGGTGGTCAGCGCAACCGGCGTTTCCTTGATGGTCACCACGCCAACCGAAGGCGGCGGCATCTGCTGCTGCGGAGCTTCGCCGCAACCGGCCAGAACAAGAGACGAGGCCAGGGCGAAAAGGAAAAGGCGCGACATGCAAGTCCCCAATAGCTGCTTTAGATTGACGAACGGGCAAGGCCGTAACAGACATCCGTCAATAAATAACGATCCCCCAGCGTAATGCCGCCGGCGCCCCTTACATATGTGCAACTGCAAAAATTGGAAGGGCCGAATGGGACGAAAATGGAGCCCATAGCGCGGTTAAGGCGGATTCCACGCCGCGCGGGTTGTCAATTTGACACAAACGGGCCTTGTGCGCGCGCCTTAGCTGCGGATCATACGGCATCGATGCCTGTTCGACATACCAGCCCAGATGCTTTCGGAATACTTTTAGGCCCAGCGTATCGCCGTAAAAACGCAGAGTGTCCCTAAAGTGATCAAGGGCAATGCCCAAACGAGAGGCAGCATCCGGCTCTGACATTTCAGAACTATTGTCCAAGGCGCGGTCCAGCGCCGCTGCGATCCAGGGCCGGCCATAGGCGCCGCGCCCGATCATCACTCCATCCGCGCCCGACTGCGCCAGCGCATCGCGGGCGGACACCGCATCGATAATGTCGCCATTCACGATCACCGGCAGGCGTGTGGCTTTCTTCACCTCGGCCACCGCGCGCCAGTCGGCCTGGCCTTTATAGAATTGCTGGCGGGTGCGGCCATGCACGGTGATGGCTTTGACGCCCAGGCTTTCGGCCAATGCTGCGATCTCAGGCGCGTTGCGGCTATTGTCGTCCCAGCCCAGCCGCATCTTGAGCGTGACGGGCCGCGTGGTGCCGTTCACGGCGGCTTCGATCAACCGCGCCGCCAGTTCGGGTTCGCGCATCAGCGCCGATCCCGACAGTGCCCCCGTCACTTCCTTGGCCGGGCAGCCCATGTTGAAATCGATGAGGTCGGCGCCGGCTTCTTCCGCTAGCCTGGCGCCTTTGGCGATCCATTCCGGCGTGCGGCCGACCAGCTGGATCACCATCGAGGGCAGGGCGTGTTCATCTTCCTTGGCGCCGATGGCGGCGCGGCGCACCACATCGGGGCGGCCGCGCGCGAAGCTGTCACAGGCCACCATCTCGGTCGCCACATAGGGCGCGCCGCAGCGGCTGGCGATCCGGCGAAAAGGCAGGTCGGAAACCCCCGTCATCGGTGCGGTCAGGACCCGCCCGGGGATGGTGACGTCGCCGATTTTCAAGCTGGTCTTGAGGATGGCGGACATGGGGGCGGGACATAGTCCCGCCGGCCCGGTTTGTCGAGTTAAAGGCTAGTCACTGACATTGCGGACACGGCCGGGTCCGGCGATGTCGGTGTCCACCCTTTTGGGATTGGTATGCAGCCGGACCTCTCCGGGACCGGCGATTTCGATCCTGGCGTCTTCGCTGGGCGCGATGTCGGCCTTGCCGATGCCGGCAATCTCGACCCGCGCCTCGCGGGATTTCACCTGGCCGAAATCGGCATGGCCGATGCCCGCCATCTCGATTTCCACCCTATCGACCTTGCCATTGGCTTCGACCTTGGCAACGCCGGCCATCTCGATCTTCAGCTTCTCCTGGTCCAGCGCATCCAGCGTCAGCTTGCCGGTGCCGGCGATTTCAAAGCGCTTGAAAATGCGTCCCGGCAAGGTGATTTCCAGGTCCTTGGTGCGGCTGCCCCAACCACGGCAGTCCAGCTGAATGTCGCCCTGATCGACTTCCAGATGCGCCAGCACCTGGGGATCGCCGGTGACATGCACCCGGTCGTCGGTGCCGGGCCGGTAGCGGGCATGGCCGCGCAGCGACAAGCCGACATGGTCGCTGCCGTCCCAGTCCAGGGTGCGGCTGGTGGCCGTCGCGCCGGGAATGACCTTGCAGCGGTCCCTGTCGCCAAAGGCAATCATGTCCAGGCCGGACAGCGCGCCGCCGCCGATGGCGGCGGCCGCGCCCATGCAGACCACCGATGCGGTCAGGCCGACAATGGCGATCACGGCTAGTTTGCGGCCCATCACATATTCTCGGGTGCGTCAGATATTGTTGCCGCTGCCCACGACATTGTGGATGCGGCCCGACCCGGCGATATGGGTTTCCACCTTGCGCGGATTGGTATGCATGTTGACGTCGCCGGAACCGGCGATGTGAATTTTGGCTTCGCCGCGCGGGGCGATATCGGCATTGCCGCTGCCGGCGATCCGGACCGTCACATCATTGGCCGCCACGCGGCCCAGATCGGCATCGCCCGAACCGGCGATGGAAATTCGCAGCTCTTCAACTTTGCCGCTGGCCTTGATGCTGCCCGAACCGGCAATCGAAACGCGCAGATCGCGCTGGTCGAGATTTTCAAGTTTCAGCTTGCCGCTGCCGGCGATGCCGAATTTTTCCATCGGCGTGCCCGGCAGGGTGATCTGCAAACTGTCGTCATTCCAGCCCCGGCCGCGGCAATCCAGCTTGATGCGGCCATTCCGTACACGCACATGCGCCACAACGTTCGGATCGCCGCTGATATGCAGCTGTTTGCTGCCATTGGGGACATAGCGCGCCGTGGCGGGCACATTCAGGGAGACATGATCGCTGCCGTCCCATTCCAGGGTGCGGCTGCTGGGCTCGCCGGACGCGACCTTTTCGCAGCGCGGTCGCTCGTTGAACATGGAGAAATCCATGTCTTCGAACCCGGCGCCGAATTCCTTGGCACCTATCGCCACGGCCGCGCCCATCGCGACGGCGGAAACCACCAGGCCGGTAAAGGCGACGATAGCGAGTTTGTGAACCATGGCTCTATCCTCAGATGGACTCGTTGGCGGATTTGAAAAGGCGGAAGTGCAGCCGGGCATACTGGATCAGCGCCCGCGCCACCCAGTCCAGGATCATCAGCAGCAGGGCGCCGCCGCCGATCCCGCCGCTGAGCAGGCCAATGGCGGTCAGCGTCTGCAGCGCGGTGTTGCCCATCATCAGGTCCCACCCGCCGGGGATCAGATTGCCCAGAAGGATGGCGCCGGCGATCACGCAGCCGACACAGGCCAGCGCGATGACGAAAAACACCGCCAGCATCACGCCCAGGATGGGCAGCAGGAACATGATGTCGATGGTGGCCAGGCCGACCAGCGCCAGCACCACGCCGACGAAATTTCCGGCGCTACGCTGCTGTTCCCAGCGCTTGAAACCAACCTCGGCGCGCAGCTCGCGTGCCAGCCGCGCGGGATCGCCCAGCGCTTCGGCGACTTCATCCTCGCTGCGCCCCGCGGCCAAGCCGTCGGCGAAATGGGATTCATAGTCGGCGATGATGTCGTTGATATCGCTTTGGTGCAGGCCCGACAGGCCGGCGCGAAGCTGCGCAATGAAGTTCGCGCGGTTCATGTGACTTCCCCCAGAATTTTTCGCACGGCGATTTCGAAGGCGACCCAGTCCGAGATCTGCGCCTTCAGGGCGGTGGCCCCGGCCTTGGTCAGCTTGTAATATTTGCGCGGCGGGCCGCTGCCGGATTCCTGCAGGTAAGTGGTGACCAGCCCGTCATTCTGCATCCGGCGCATCAGGGGATAGATGGTGCCTTCGCCCATGCCCACCGCCTCGGCCATGCGGCTGGCGATGTCATAGGCGTAATTGTCGCCCTTGGAGAGCAGCGCCAGGACACACATTTCCAGGACGCCTTTCTTGAGCTGGATTTGCAACGATTCTGCCATTATCTATTACCTATCACACGATACCTTGTGATGCAAGATACCAATTCTCTTTCTTTGGCCATTACCCGCCCCTTAAGGCTTTTGGCGGTAAAAATCCCGCCATGCGCCTGAAAACCCAGCTTGCCAGCCTGATCGGCCGCCAAATCCGGGTGCGCCCCGCCCGCTTGGCGGGGCACCGGCCGGTGGCCAGCATCAGTTTCGATGATTTTCCCAAATCGGCCTGGAGCCTGGGCGGTCAGGTGCTCGCCCGGCATGGGGTGCGCGGCACTTATTATACGGGGGGCAGCTTCTGCGGCCAAACCGTGGAGGGCACCCGCTTCTATGATGCACAGGATCTGACGGAGCTGGCGGCGGCGGGCCACGAGATCGGCTGCCATGGTTTTGGCCACCGCCCGGTTTCGGAACTGTCCTCCGCCGAGCTCTCGCAGGACGCGGCCCGCAACCAGGACTTCCTCAAGCCGTTCCTGAACGGCCGCGCGCCGGTCAGCTATGCCTATCCCTTTGGCCGCGTCAGCCCAGGAGCCAAGCATTTCCAGGCGCCGCACTTCTCGTCGCTGCGCGGCACCCATGAAGGGGTCAATGTGGGGCGGGTGGATCTGGCGCAGCTGGGCGTGATTTCCCTGGAAACCCGGTTGTGGGACGAGGGCCGCATCCAGGATACGATCCAGCGTGCCTTGCACAATCATGGCTGGCTGATCCTGTACACCCATGGCGTGTCGGACAATCCGGGTCTGTATGGCTCGACCCCGCAGATGCTGGACTGGGCGCTGTCACGCCTGAAAGCCGCGCGCATCGAAACCCTGCCGGTGTGCGACGCGCTGCCCGTGGCCCTGGGCCACTAGGCTTCAAAGCGGCCCTGGGCCACTAAGCTTCAAAGGGGCCCTGGGCCACTCAAAGCCTTGGCGCGTATGGCGCTTAAGGTTGTCGCCGGCGTGATCCCTTCCGCATCGTATTTCACATGGATGATGGCGGGCTGGCCGCTGGCTTGGGCCGCCAGGAAGGCGGGGGCGAAGTCTTGCGTTTTCTCCACGGCCGCGCCGAAGCCGCCAAAGCTTCTGGCCATCGCGGTGAAATCAGGATTGATCAGGTCGGTGGCGGAGACGCGCCCGGGATATTCGCGCTCCTGGTGCATGCGGATGGTGCCGTAACAGCCATTGTCATAGACGATCACGATCACCGGCAGCCGGTACTGCACGGCGGTGGCGAATTCCTGCCCCGTCATCAGGAAATCCCCATCGCCCGCCAGCACAATGACGGGACGTTCGGGGTAAAGGCTCTTCATCGCCAGCGCGGCCGGCAAGCCATAGCCCATGAAGCCGCTGATCGGCGCGACCTGCGTGCCGAAGCGCCGAAAGCGGTAGAAGCGGTGAATCCAGGCGGCATAATTGCCCGCGCCATTGGTCAGCATGGCGTCGGCGGGCAGATGGCCGCGCAGCCAGATCATGATCTCGCTCAGATTGACGGGTCCGGTCTGGGACAGGGGCTTCTCCGACCAGTCCAGATATTCCTGGCGGGCTTGTGATACATCGCGTGCCGGCACGCTCGCTGACAGCGCCGCCAGCGCCGGGGCAAAGGCGCGTGGGCTGGCATGGATGCCCAGCGTGGGGCGCCAAACCCGTCCGATCTCTTCGGCACCGGGATACAGGTGCACCGTCTTCATCCGCGGCTCGGGGAGATCGAACAACGTATAGCCTTGCTGGGTCAGCTCGTTGGGCCGTCCGCCAGCCACGATCACCAGATCGCTGTTCTTGAACCGCGCCACCAGCCTGGGATTGGCGCCCAGCCCCAGATCGCCGGCATAGTTGGGATGGGTCGCGTCGAACAGATGGGCGCGGCGAAACCCCGTTGCCGCCGGAATGCCGAAGTTTTTCGCGAACGCCATCATCCCGTCACAGGAAGGCTGGTCCCAGCGCGAACCGCCCAGCAGCAGCATGGGACGCTGGCTTTGGGCGAGCAGGGTTTGCAGCTCGGCCAGTTGTTCGGGGGCGGGCGAAATTTCGGTCTCGTCCACACAAGCGCCATCGGGCGCGGCGGAATTGCGCGACAGCATGTCATGGGGCAGCGCCAGCACCACCGGCCCCGGTCGCCCGCTCATCGCTTCTCGAAAACCGCGCGTGACATATTCCGCCACGCGGTCCGGATCGTCGATCTCGGCGGTAAACTTGGTCATGCTGCCGAACACGGCCGCAAAATCCAGTTCCTGGAAGGCGCCGCGGCCGCGATTGTAACTTTCGACCTGGCCGGCAAACAGGATCATGGGGGTGGAATCCTGCTGGGCGATATGGATGCCGCCCGACGCATTGGTGGCGCCCGGCCCGCGGGTGACAAAGCAGATGCCCGGACGCCCGGTGGCCTTGCCATGGGCTTCGGCCATCATCGCCGCGCCGCCTTCGTTGCGGCAGACCACAATCTCAATGCCGCTGTCCTTCAGCGCATCCAGCACGGCGAGATAGGATTCGCCCGGCACGCAGAACACCCGCTGCACGCCCTGGATGTGCAACTGTTCGACCAAAACCTGTGCGGCAGTGCGGACTGCGGGGCCTGTGTGCGTCATGCGTGTTTTTCCGTCGAAATAAATCACATGATAACGCGGGCTTGTCCCAGATTGAAACGGCCGGTCACTCTGCTATTGCACCGCTATTTTGTTAATCCAACCCGCCTAAAATGCCGCTCGTCATTGGGGTCATGCGATGAGTCGGGTTGAGAATTTTCTGTTGGGCGGGCGGCACAATCGTTCCGCCATCCATGTCGGTCTGGTCAACAACATGCCCGATGCGGACATGCGCGCCACCGAACTGCAATTTGCCAAGCTGCTGAAGGAATCCGCAGGCGCCCTGGACGTGCGGCTGCGGCTTTTCTCATTGCGCGGCATCGCCCGCGGCGAGCAGGCGCGTTCGCGCATGGATGGCTTCTATGATGATGCCGCCTTTTTGCAGGCGGCCAATATCGATGCCCTGATCGTGACCGGCGCGCCTGATGACGGTGGCGATCCCAAGGCGCAGGCCTGGTGGCCGGAACTGACGCAGCTGATCGACTGGGCCGAAACCGGCACGCTTTCCACCCTGTTTTCCGGCCAGGCGGCAGCGGCCGGGGTGCTGCATCTGGACGGGATCACGGCGCGTCCCCTTGGCCGCAAGCTCTCGGGCGTTTTCCCCGCCATGCGGGTCGAAGACGATCCGCTCTTTTTCGCCCAGACCCTCACCATGCCGGTGCCGCATGGGCGCAGCCACGAAATCGCCGAGGCCGACCTTTCGCAACGGGGCTACCGCGTGCTGTCGCGGCTGTCGAACGGCCAGGTTGACATCTTCACCCGTGAACCGGCGGGCCAGAGCCGCTTCGTCTTCCTGCAGGGCCATCCCGAATATGACCGGGCCACGCTGGGCCGCGATTACCTGCGGGACCTGGAGCGTTTTCATGCCGGCGATCTGGCCGCTGCCCCCACGATATCGGAAAATTATTTCGACCGCGCCACCGAAAATCAGCTGAGCGAAACCGGCACGGATATGGCGCGCGCCCGCGAGATCGTGGCCGGGGCGCTGACCTTGCAGTCATGGCGGCTGCATACGGGCCGGCTGTTCGCCAACTGGCTGACGCTGGTGGCGGCGGCCAAGGCCCGCCGCACGAGCTCGCGCAGCGTCCATACCCGCAAGCGCGCCTAGGACGGCACGACGTCGAAGGCAATCGTGGTTCTTGCCGCCGTGTCGTGGAACGGCACGGTGCCGTGCCACATGTAAGATGGAAACAGCACCAGCCTTCCTGGCAGCGGCTGGATGGCGCGGCGGATAGGGTCCTTGAGTTCGACCTCCAGCGCGGGCTCGCCGAACTTGATCCAGCCCTGGCGCGCGGTTTCGTCCTTGGTCGCGTCCGGCACCGACACGTAATAGCAGGAGCTTATCCATCCATCGGGATGGATGTGATTGACATGGAAGCCGCAGTCCCTGAGCCGCGACGACCAGGAGCCGGAATAGCGGAAATCCGCCGCACGCCGCGCCCGCAAGGGATGCGCCGCATCCTCGCCCATTTCCGCGATATAGCGCGCCACCGTTTCATCGATGCGCTGCCTCAGTTTCGTGACCATCGGCAAGGCGGCCGGAAAAAGATGGCCGGGGGTCTGGGTGCCGCCGCGCAAGGACTGGCTGACGAATTCGCGGGTTTGGGGATGCAGGCGATCCAGCTCTGCATTGAGTTCCTGGTTGAAGCTTTCCATGTCGCGAAAGCCTTCGGGAGCTTCAAGATCGAAGCTGCGCACCAGCCCGCCATAATCATTGAGGAAATCCTCACGCCCGTCTTCCAGCATGCGCGAGGCGATGCTGAGAATGGCGATGCTCGCGCCGTCGCCGGGTACCATCCGCAACGCCTGTTCGCACAGCCATGCCGCCTTGCCGGGGTCGCCGGTCAGGATGGCCGGCTCGGCGGCGCGGCGCAGAAGGTCGGCATCATTGCCATGCCGCGCCAGCATCGCTTCAAAGGCTGAAAGCGCTTCGCCATGACGCTTCATCATGGTCAGTTCGTTGGCGACGCACATCGCCGCGAGCCGGTCGTTCGGGTCGCGGGCCGCCAGGCTGGAATAGATGGCATGGGCTTCTTCGTCGCGCTTTTCGTGGCTGAGGAAAAAGGCCTTGTCCATCAGCACCTCGCGGGTCTGCGGCGCCCGGTCATAGGATTTGAGGAATTCTTCGCTGCGGCCAAGCTGGTAGAGCAGGGCGTTGTAATCGTGATGCAGCTCGGCATTGCCGGGGCTGCGCGCCAGCTCGCCTTGCAGAATCACCAGCGCTTCGTCGAAACGATCCAGATTTTGCAGGGTCTCGGCGCGGTGCAGCGCCAGGTTGGGCAAAGCGGGAAACAGCGTCTGGGCCTGGTCCAGCGCGGCCAAAGCGTCTTCATCCTTGCGCTGGCGGCGCAGCGCCTGGCCCAGTTGCAGAAAGAGCTGGGCCTTGAGAAGCGGCTCCGCCGTTTCGCCCAGCGCCCGGCGCAGCGGTGCTTCGGCTTCATCGGGCCGGCGCGCATCCACCAGCACCGCCCCCAGCGCCAGCTTGGCAC
This sequence comes from Pseudomonadota bacterium, assembly GCA_041178445.1. Classification (GTDB taxonomy): domain Bacteria; phylum Pseudomonadota; class Alphaproteobacteria; order Micropepsales; family Micropepsaceae; genus Rhizomicrobium. The sequence continues at coordinate 32,273 of JBEGVG010000107.1, forward strand.
GCGCATGCGCCGGCATGACCCGCAGCAGGTGGCGGAACTGTTTTTCCGCCTCCTCCAGCCGTCCGGCCCGGTGCAGCACCGCCCCCAGTTCGAAAATCGCTTCGGGAAAATCGGATTTGCGCTTGAGCGCGGCGCGCAACGCCGCCTCAGCTTCCACCATCTGTCCCAGCCGCGATAGCGCCAGCCCCTGATTGAAGGCATAGAGCGGCTCGCGCGGGGCGGCTTGGACGGCCTGCGCAAACAGCCGGGCCGCTTCGTCTAGCTGGCCCTGATTCATCCGCAGCGTGCCCGCGAGGTTCAGCAGATCGGGATTGGTCGGCAGGCCGGCGGCGAAATAGGGCGCCAGCGCCATTTCTGCGATGTGCAGATTGCCGCCCTGAAGCGCCCGCGTGGCGGTTGCCAGGGCTTGCTGCAGGGCCGGAGAGGAAGACGAAGGGAGCATCCCGTCACCCTATATTGAGAGAGCGGGGATTTCCCAGCAGGTGGCAGGCATGACGGATTGTCAAAAATAAACCATATATTACAAATGGTTAGGATGGGTTCCCCCGGCCGTCGCAATCCATCACCGAATGTTCCTCCCCCCTGCGGGAGCGATGTTCTAATAAGTGTCTGCCTGCGGGGGCGAACGCGCGTTGGACATGGATTCGGTTTTCACCACATTGGGTTGGGTCTTTTGCGCCATCGCGCTGGTCGGCGCGGGCTATGCCTTGCTCTCTGCCGTGCTGGCGGCGCGTTTCATGCGCCGTGCGTCCACGGCCAGCGCCGATCATCCCGCTGTCTCCATTCTCAAGCCGCTGTATCAAGACGAGCCGGACCTGGCCAGAAACCTGGAGACGGTCTTCAACCAGGCCTATCCGCATCCGGTGCAGATCGTGTTTGGCGCACAGGATCCGGCCGATCCCGCCCTTGGCGTGGTGCGCGCGCTCCAGGCGAAGTACCCGCGGGCCGACACCGTCATTGTGGCCAATGCGGCGTCCCATGGCGCCAATGCCAAGATTTCCAACCTGATCAACATGCTGCCGGCGGCCAAGCACGACGTTCTGGTGCTGTCGGACAGCGATATCGCGGTGAAACCGGACTGGCTGGACCAGGTCGTGTCCGCGCTGCATCGCCCCAATGTCGGTGTTGTAACCTGCTTTTACACCGGCGAGCCGGCGCAGGGTGCGCACAGGCTGTGGTCGGGTCTGGCGGCGATGGGTACCTCTTACGGCTTTCTGCCCAATGCCATTGCGGGTTTCAGCCTGGGCCTGGCGGCGCCCTGTTTTGGTTCGACCATCGCGCTTCGGCGCCGGACTCTAAGCGAGATCGGCGGCTTTGCGGCCTTCGCCGATCATCTGGCCGACGATTACGAGATCGGCCATGCCGTGCGCAGAGGCGGTTATACCCTGGCGATTCCGGCTCTGGGCGTCGGCCATACCGCCGCGGAAAACAGCTTTGCAGACCTTTTCCGGCACGAGCTGCGCTGGACCCGCACCATCCGGCTGGTGAACCCGGCGGGGCATTTCGGCAGCATCGTCACCCATGGCTTGCCCTTTGCCCTGATGGGGGCGGCGCTGCTGGGATTTGCCCCCGCCGCGCTGGCGATTCTGGGCGCGGTCCTGGCCTCGCGTCTGGCCCTGAAATGGCGGATTGACAGGCTTTTTGGCACCCATGCTGGGCCCTGGTACCTGCTGCCGGTCCGAGATTTGCTGAGTTTTGTGGTGTTCCTGGCCTCGCTGTTCGGTGAAACAGTGCATTGGCGCGGAAGCCACTTTACGGTACAGCGCTGCGGCGCAATATCATCCGGTTGACGTTCCCAAGGTTCCCGAGGTTTGACCATGTCGATGAAGACCCTTTTCTTGCAGGCCCCGTCCTTTGACGGCTTTGATGGCGGCGCCGGCTCGCGCTACCAAGCCAAGCGCGAGATCAAGAGCTTCTGGTATCCGACCTGGCTGGCCCAGCCCGCCGCCCTGGTCGAGAATTCCAAGTTGATCGACGCCCCGCCGCACAACACGTCGCTGGCAGACGTGGTGGGCCAGGCCAAGGACTTTGACCTGGTGGTGGCGCACACCTCGGTGCCGTCCTTCAAGTCGGATGTGAAGGTGATCGAGGCCATGAAGGCCGCCAACCCGAACCTCAAGGCCGGGTTGATCGGCGCGAAGGTCGCCGTCAATGCCGAAGGGTCTTTGCGCGAAGGCGCGGCGATCGACTTCGTCGCCCGCAACGAATTCGATTTCACCATCAAGGATGTCGCCGACGACATGCCCTGGGGCGAGATCAAGGGCATCTCCTACCGCAACAAGCAGGGCGTGATCGTGCACAATGCCGATCGTCCGATCATCGAGAATATGGACTCGTTGCCCTTCGTCACCCCGGTCTACAAGCGCGACCTGGTGATGGAGAATTACTTCATCGGCTATCTCAAGCACCCCTATATCTCGATCTATACCGGTCGCGGCTGCAAGTCGCGCTGCACCTTCTGCCTGTGGCCTCAGACCGTGGGCGGCCACAATTACCGCACCCGCAGCGTCGGTCATGTGGTCGAAGAGATCAAATGGGCGATGAAGGCCTTCCCCCAGACCAAGGAATTCTTCTTCGACGACGACACTTTCACCGACGACCTGCCGCGCGCCGAAGCCATCGCCAAGGAGCTGGGCAAGCTGGGCATTCAGTGGTCGTGTAACGCCAAGGCGAATGTGCCGTATGAATCGCTCAAGAAGCTGAAGGAAGGCGGCCTGCGCCTGCTGCTGGTCGGTTACGAGTCCGGTAATCAGCAGATCCTGCACAATATCAAGAAGGGCATGCGCATCGAGGTGGCGGAGAAGTTCACCCGCGACTGCCACGCGCTGGGAATCCAGATCCACGGCACCTTCATCCTGGGCCTGCCGGGCGAAACCCTGGAAACCATGCGCGAGACGCGCGAATTCGCCAAGCGCATCAATCCGCACACCGTGCAGATTTCGCTGGCGGCGCCCTATCCCGGCACCTTCCTCTACAATCAGGCGCTGCAGAATGGCTGGCTGGACGAAGCCAATGCCGAGCTGATCGACGAGAACGGCATCCAGATTGCGCCGCTGCACTATCCGCATCTCAGCCACAAGGAAATCTTCGACTCGCTGGAAACCTTCTACCGCCAGTTCTATTTCCGTCCCGGCAAGATCGGCTCCATCGTCAAGGAGATGGTGACCCAGCCCGACATGATGAAGCGTCGCCTGCGCGAGGGCGTGGAGTTCTTCCACTTCCTGAAAGACCGCAAGCAGCACGCCGCCTGATACTTTGAAACAGCTGATCGTCACGGCGGATGACTTCGGCGCGGCGCTGGAAGTCAACAAGGCCGTCGAGCGCGCCCATCGCGATGGCATTCTGTCCGCCGCCAGCCTGATGGTCGCCGGCGAGGCGGCAGCGGACGCCGTGGCCCGTGCCCGCAATCTTCCCTTGCTGCGTGTGGGTCTGCATCTGGTGCTGGTGGAAGGAAGGCCGGTGCTGCCGGCGTCCAGCGTTCCTGATCTGGTGGATTCCACCGGCCGCTTCCGCACCGACATCGCGCGCGCCGGGGCCGCGATGTTCTTTTTGCCCAAGGTGCGCCGCCAGCTGGCGTCCGAGATCGAAGCCCAGTTCGCCGCCTTCGCCGCCACCGGCCTCAGGCTCGATCATGTCAATGCCCACAAGCATTTCCACCTGCACCCCACCATCGCGGGTGAAATCGTGCGGGTAGCGCGCCAACACCGCGTGCGCGGGGCGCGGGTGCCGCTGGAGCCGCAGGCCGTGCTGGGCCGTATCGAACCGCACAAGGCTTCCGGCGTGGTGGTGCTGACCGCGCCCTTCGCAAGGATGCTGCGCGCCCGCTTCCGCCGCGCCGGCATCACGGCGCCCGACTCCGTTTTCGGCCTGGCCTGGTCCGGGGCGATGACGGCCGACCGGCTGGCGGGCCTGATCACCCATCTTCCGGACGGGTTGACCGAAATTTACATGCACCCGGCAACTGGCCCTTATCCCAGCTCGGCGTCTGGCTATCAGTATGAAGGGGAACTGGCGGCGCTGACCGATCCGCGCATGCCCGCCCTGCTGGCGGCAGGGGGCATAAAAACCGGCGGCTTTCGGGACTTCCCGGGCCAATAGTTTCAATGATTTAGATCAAATACCGCGGCCCGCATTTTGTGGTTCAATTGGCTGGCCCAAAGGGGTATTGCAGAAGCGAATTCGGAGACCTTTCGTGAGCAGCCAGGCGTTCGCCATTCCGCCCGACCTGACCCGTGACACCGGCAGCTGGCCGGGCGACGGGCCCATCCGTTTCGGCTCCGACGAGCACAAGCGGCTGTTCTGCAAGACCCTCTTGGACACCCATGATCCCTACAAGCCGGCGGTGCTGGACTGGCCCCGGCTGGAAGCCGAAGCCGAGAAGCGCATCACCGCGCTGCCCATCTGGGATATCGCGGTGCAGACCGAGAACAAGGCGGGCATGAATGTCTGCACCTATGCCGAGGGCGTGGGCGATGCGCTGCTGCGCAAGGCCATCGAGCTGAACGGTTTCGAAGAGCGCCGCCACCGCCATGTGCTGGCGAACCTGGTCGAAGCCTATGGCGTCAAGCTGGCGCCCGAACCGGTGCCGCAAAAGCCCAAGGATCCGGAATGGGCCTTCATGGTCACCGGCTACAGCGAGTGCATCGACAGCTTCTTCGCCTTCGGCCTGTTCAAGGCCGCCAAGGACACCGGCTATTTCCCGCCGGAACTGGTGCAGACCTTCGATCCGGTGGTGAATGAAGAGGCGCGGCACATCCTGTTCTTCGTCAACTGGATCGCCTGGCATCGCCGCAACATGCCGGTCTGGCGCCGTCCTTACTTTGAACTGAAGGTGCTCGCGGTCTGGCTGTTCCTGATCTATGAGCGCATCGGCATCGCCAGGGATGTCGGCCATGGTGACCAGGACGCCAACTTCACCGTCAACGGCGCCGAGGCCTTGGGTTCCGACATCAATATCGGCGAACTGGTCGCGATTTGCCTGGCCGAAAATGACCGCCGCCTGGCGCCCTATGACTCGCGCCTGAAGCGTCCGCGTTTTGTGCCGTTCATGGCCAAGATTGCGCTGAAATTCATCGGTCCAAAGCGGGCTGTGCCATGAAAATCGGCTCGCCGGAACATCGCGACACCTTCTGCCGCCACTTCATGCAGACCTATACGGAGTTCGATCCGGATACGCTGCCCTGGCCGGAGCTGGACGAAGCGGCGCTGCAACGCCTGAAATCCGTGCCCTTCTGGGAAGAGGTTTTCTATACCGAGCGCCGTGCCGGCGCGATCGTTGCCGAATTCGTCAAGACGGTGAAAGACCCGGTGATCCGCGAGGCCGTGGCGTTGCAGGGTTTCGAGGAGGCCCGCCACGCCAAGCTAATCCGGGTGATGATCGAAAAATACGGCATCGATGCCGCGGAACGCCCGCTGGAAGATGTCAGCGACAATATAGAAACCCGCTTCAAGGATTTCGGTTTCGGCGAATGCCTGGATTCCTTTCTTGGCTTCGGCGTCTTCAAGATCGCCATGCAGTCCCAGTTTCTCCCGAAAGAGATGTTCGCGATCTTCGAAACCCTGATGTACGAGGAAACCCGGCACATCGTCTTCTTCGTCAACTGGATGGCCTACAACCAGGCGCAGAAGGGCGCGGTGGCGCGCCTGATGCTGCCGCTGACCGACTTGCGCTACTATATGCGCGCCCTGGGCCGCATGATCGGCACCGCCAAGCGCGGCAAGGAATTGAATGACGGCAAGGAATTCTCGGCCACCCAGGCAAGCGTGTTCCTGGACGGCTTCACCTTCCGCCGCTTCCTGGAAGACTGCTATGCCGAAAACCGCCGCCGCATGGGCGCGTTTGAACAGGAATTGCTGCGCCCCAGCTTCCTGCCTCAGCTCGCGGAAACCGCGCTGAGGGCCATGCGCCTGTGGAGCTTCCGCGCCAAGCCCCTTCCAGCTTGATGAAGCGGGCTGCCTGATGAAGTGGGGAGTCGTCCTGGCACTGCTGGCCGGCGTGATCGCGGCGGTCTATCTGGTCTGGTCGATCGGCTTTGATCCGGTATGGGATGCCGTGGCGCGGGCCGGGTTTGGCGGATTGGCGCTGCTTTGCCTCTATTCGGCGGTGATGTTCATCAGCCTGGCATTGGCCTGGTACGTCCTGATGCCCCCGGCGGAACGCAGCCGACTGTGGAATTTCTACATTGCCCGGCTGGTGCGCGATTCCATCGCGGAAATCTCGCCCTTCTCGCCGGTCGGCGGCATGGTGGCGTCGGCGCGGCTGATGATCCTCAAGCGCATGGCACCGGCCTATGCCGCGGGCTCGGTGGCGGCGGACTCCACCACCGAAGCCATGGCGCAGGTGGTATTTCTGGCCTTCGGGCTGGGGATAGGCCTGACCCAATTCCGCAATCTGGACGGTGCCGGCCCCCTGACCCTCTCGATGATCGTCATCCTGCTGCTGGCGGTGCCGGGAATCGCGCTGCTGATCTTTCTGCAGAAGCGCGGCGCGGGATTTGCCGAGCGTATCGCCCGCAAGTTCTTTCCCCAGATGCAGCAGGGCATGTCGTTCCACCAGGCGATTGTCGAACTTTACAGTTCGCCCTCGCGGCTGGCCGCCTCGGCGGGCTGGCACCTGTTGGCCTGGGTCGGCAGCGGCGTCGGCACCTTCATCGCTTTCCGCCTAGTGGGTGGTGAGATCAGCCTCGTCAACGCCATCGCCCTGGAAGCCCTGCTTTGCACCCTGCGCAGCATCGCCGCGCCCGTGCCCGCAGGCATCGGGGTGCAGGAATGGGGTTATGCCATGCTGGCGCCGCTGTTCGGCATGCCGGCCGAGATGGGCGTGGCGGTGTCGTTGCTGAAGCGGGCGCGCGAGATTGTTCTGGGTGTGCCGGCCCTGCTGTACTGGCAGGCGTTTGAAGGGCGCGCCGCGTGGCGCGAGCCCCAGCGAGCGGCGGGGGACACGCCATGAGTGATATCGCGCTGGTCACCGGGGCCTCCGGTTTTGTCGGCTCCGCCGTGGCGCGCGCCCTGGTGGCGCGCGGCATGCGGGTGCGGGTGCTGATGCGCCCGACCGCTTCGCATGACAATATCGCCGGCACAGCGTGCGAGCCGGTCATCGGCGACATGCGCGATGAGGCTTCGATGACTGCGGCGCTGAAGGGCGCGCGTTATCTGTTTCATGTCGCGGCCGATTACCGGCTTTGGGCGCGCGATCCGGGCGAGATCGAGCGCAACAATCTGAAGGGCGCGCAGGCCGCGATGGGCGCGGCGCTGAAATGCGGCGTGGAACGCGTGGTCTACACATCTTCCGTCGCCGCCCTGAAGCCGGGCGCGGCGGCGGTCGATGAAACATCGCGCCACACGCCCCAAAGCGTGATCGGTGCCTACAAGCGCAGCAAGCTGGTGGCCGAACGCGAAGTCGAGCGCCTGATCGAGAAGGAAGGATTGCCCGCCGTGATCGTGGCGCCGTCCACCCCCATCGGCCCGCGCGACATCAAGCCCACGCCCACGGGACGCATTATCGTGGAGGCCGCGACAGGGCGTATGCCCGCCTTTGTCGATACCGGCCTCAATCTGGTGCATGTCGATGACGTCGCCCAGGGCCATCTGCTGGCGCTGGACAAGGGACGGGTGGGCGAGAATTACATCCTGGGCGGCGAAGACGTGTCGCTGGAAGTCATGCTGGCCGACATCGCGGCCATGTCCGGGCGTAAGGCCCCCACAATCAAATTGCCGCGCGCGCCGTTGTTTCCGCTGGCTTGGGGCGCGGAGTTCATTGCCCGCCTCACCGGCAAGGAACCGTTCCTCACGGCTGACGCCCTGCGCATGTCGCGCTACCGCATGTTCTTTTCCTCGGAAAAGGCGAAACGCGAACTGGGCTATACCGCGCGGCCCTATCGCGAAGGCCTGTCGGATGCGCTCTCCTGGTTCGCCCAGAACGGACATCTGAGATGATCGCGGGTATCCTGTTCGGCTTTCTGCCGCTGGCGGTGTGGCTGTATCTGCTGCTGTTCCACAGGGGCTTCTGGCGGCTGCGCGAACGCGACACACTTTCCGTGCGCGAACCCGACCGCTGGCCCTCGGTTGTGGCGGTGGTGCCGGCCCGCAACGAGGCCGATGTGATCCAGCGCAGCCTCGGCAGCCTGATCGCCCAGGACTATCCGGGCCCATTTCATATCGTGCTGGTGGACGACCAGTCGGGTGACGGCACCGCCGATCTGGCTAGGGCGCTGAACGCGCCGCGCCTGACGGTGCTGACCGGCGCCGACCGGCCGGCCGGCTGGACCGGAAAGCTGTGGGCCATGCATCAGGGCAGCGAACATGCCGCCCTGCGCGCGCCCGAGTTCATCTGGTTCACCGACGCCGACATCGCCCATACGCCGGAAAATCTCAGCCGGCTGGTGGCGCGCGCCGAGGAAGGCGGCATGGTCCTGGTGTCGCTGATGGCGCGGCTCTCCTGCAAGACCGCGTCCGAGCATTTCCTGATCCCCGCCTTTGTCTTTTTCTTCGACATGCTGTTTCCCTTCGGCGCGGTCAACGATCCCAAATCCAAAGTCGCGGCGGCGGCGGGCGGCTGCATGCTGGCGCGGCGCGGCGCGCTGGAAAAGGCCGGCGGCATTGCCGCCATCCGCCACAATATCATCGACGATTGCGCCCTGGGCCGGGCCATGAAGCAGCAAGGTCCGATCTGGCTGGGACTGACCGACCGCGCTTTGTCCCTGCGCCCTTACGAACATCTGTCCGACATCCGCCAGATGGTGGCGCGCTCGGCTTATGCCCAGCTCAACTATTCGCCTCTGCTGCTGGTGGGTACACTGCTCGCCCTGATGATGGTCTATATCGCCCCGGTGATGACGGCGCTGTTCGCCTGGGGCATTTCCCAGCTTGCCGGATGGGCGGCCTGGCTGATCATGGCGGTGATGTTCCAGCCCATCCTGCGCTTTTACCGCCTGTCGCCCCTGTGGGGGGCGGCCCTGCCGCTGATCGGCGCCTTCTATGCCGCTTTCACCCTGGAATCGGCGATACAATACTGGTCCGGCAAGGGCGGCATGTGGAAAGGCCGCGCGCAAGCCGGAGCCGAGAAGGCCAATGCGGGTGGAAGCGAAAAGACATGAGCGCGGTCGCCGAACTTCAGTCGGGCAAGGGCCATAAGGACGAGAATTTCCCCGTCGCCTCGGTCCTGATCGCGCCGCGGCACCGCCCGCCGGTGCTGGCCTTCTATCATTTCGTGCGCGCCGCCGACGATGTTTCGGACAATCCCTCCGCCACGCCGGAAGAAAAACTGGCGCTGCTGGAACAGATGCGCGCCAGTTTGAGGGGTGAAAGCGATGCGGTGCGCGAAGGCGTGGCGCTGCGCACCATTCTGGCCGAGCGTGGTCTGTCGCCGGTGCATGCGCTGGATCTGCTGGAAGCTTTCCGCCGCGACTGCACCAAGCTGCGCTACCAAAGCTGGGACGAGCTGATCGATTACTGCCGCTACAGTGCCATGCCGGTGGGCCGTTTTGTGCTGGATGTGCATGGCGAAGCCCAAAGCCTGTGGCCCGCCAATGACGCCTTGTGTGCCGCGCTGCAGGTGATCAACCACTTGCAGGATTGCGGCAAGGACTATCGCGAGCTGAACCGCATATATATTCCCGAGCCGATGCTGGCCGGCATCGGCGTCGAAGCGTTCGCCCGTGATAGGGCCAGCCCCGCCCTGGCTGGGGTCATTGCCGCGCTTGCCCGGCGCAATGCCGAGTTGCTGGCGGCTTCCCGGCCCTTTTCCCAGGGCATAAAGGACAGCCGGCTTGCGCTGGAGGTCGATCTCATCCAGACACTGGCCGACGATCTTAACACCTTGCTGATGACCCGCGATCCGCTGTCGCAATCCGTGCATCATTCCAAATGGAATGTGGCGACGCTGTTCCTGAAACGCCTTCCCGCCTTCGCGCTGATGCGCCTGAGACGCTCCCGATGAACAATGCAGAGAATATCGGCGGCGCTGCCGCTGCCGCGGTGCAGAAAAAGGCCGCCGGCAGTTCCTTCTACATGGCGATGCGGCTGATGCCGCGCGAGGAACGCGACGCCATGTTCGCGATCTATGCCTTCTGCCGCAAGGTCGATGACATCGCCGATGACGGCATCGGCACACGGCCCGAGCGTCACGAAAAGCTGGAGCAATGGCGCGCCGACCTGGCTGGCCTGTATGCCGGCACGAAACCGCCGCGCGTGGCCTTCCTGGCGCCGGCCGTGGCGCAGTACGGCCTCAGGCTCGATGACTTTATCGCCGTGCTGGACGGCATGGATATGGACGTGGCCGAAGACATTGTCGCGCCCGATCTCGCCACGCTTGACCTCTATTGCGACCGTGTCGCCAGCGCGGTGGGACGTTTGTCGATCAAGGTGTTCGGCTTGGACGAGGGGCCGGGCTTCGATCTCGCCCATCATCTGGGCCGGGCGCTGCAACTCACCAATATCCTGCGCGACATTGATGAAGATGCCGCGATCGGCCGGCTCTACCTGCCGCGTGAGTATCTGCAGGAGGCCGGCATCACCGCCCTGGACCCCAAGGCCATCATCGCCAGCCCCTGCATAGACACCGTCTGTCGCCGCGTCGCCAGCCTCGCGCATCACCATTATGACGAAGCGCAACGCATTCTGGCCGCCCGTCCCAAGGGCCGCATCAAGACGCCGCGCCTGATGGGCGCGGTCTATTCCGAGATTCTCAGGGCCAGCGAAGCGCAGGGCTTCGCCGCGCCGCGCCGCCGCGTCTCGCTAGGCAAGCGGCGGCTGCTGTCGCTGGTGCTGCGCCAAGGGCTCTTTTCTTGACCGGCAAGGCCTACATTGTGGGTGGCGGGCTTGCCGGCCTGTCCGCCGCCACTTTTCTGGCGGAGCGCGGCGTATCGGTCGAGATGATCGAAGCGGCGGGGCAGGCGGGCGGCCGCTGCCGTTCCTATTTCGATCCTGCCATGGGCTGCATCATCGACAATGGCAATCACCTGGTGCTGTCGGGCAACCAGGCGGTGCAGACCTATCTGGCGCGCATCGGTACGAAAAAAGCGCTTGCCGGTCCGCAGAAAGCCGAATTCCCCTTTGCCGATATGCGTGACGGCAGCCGCTGGACCTTGCGTCCCAATGAAGGGCCGATCCCCTATTGGTTTGCATCGGCCAAGCGCCGGGTCCCGGGCAGCCGTGCCGGCGACTATCTGCAGTATGCGCCGCTGATGTGGGCTGGCCCCCAGATGCGGCTGGACGCATTGGTGCATGAGCGCGGCCAGCTGTGGCAGCGGCTGATGCGGCCCTTCCTGCTGGCGGCGCTGAACACCGCGCCGGAGGAATCTTCCGCCAAACTGGCGGGCGCGATCCTGCGCGAGACCTTGGCCAAGGGCGGGCGGCACTACCGCCCGCGCATCGCCCATCCCACCTTGGCGGCGGCCTTTGTCGAGCCGGCGCTGAAATATCTGGAAGAACATAAGGGGAGCTTGCGCCTCAGCACCCGGCTGCGCGGCATGACCCTGGGTCCCCGCGAAGTCATGACCCTCGAGATTGCCGACGCCACCCTGCCGGTGGGTGCGCGCGATGTTGTCGTCCTGGCGGTGCCGCCATGGGCGGCCGTTGACCTGATCCCCGGCCTCACCGCGCCCGATGACTTCCGCGCCATCGTCAATGCACACTTCAAGATGACGCCACCACCGGGGGCGCCCGCCATGCTGGGGGTGATTGGCGGCACCGCGGAATGGATATTTGCCTTTGACGACCGCATCTCGGTGACGGTGTCCGCCGCTGACGTCCTTGTGGATCAGGACCGCGAAGAGCTGGCGGTGCGCATCTGGGCCGATGTCGCCCGGGCGCTGAATATCACCGCCCCGATGCCGGCATGGCAGATCGTCAAGGAAAAGCGCGCCACCTTCGCCGCCACGCCGCACCAGGACGCCCGCCGCCCCGATGCCAAAACCCGCTGGCGCAACCTTTTCCTGGCCGGCGACTGGACCCAGACCGGGCTGCCCGCGACCATCGAAGGCGCCCTGCGTTCGGGCGAGCATGCGGCGGCTTTGGCGCTGCGCCACCTCGGCTTATAGTTCTCCGATGAACCAGCTCAACCCCAATGAATTCGCCAGTGTGGAGGGCGCCATCCGCACCGCCACCGACGCGATCCTGGCCCAGCAGAAGCCGGACGGGCATTGGGTCTATGAGCTGGAGGCCGACGCCACCATTCCGGCGGAATATGTCCTGCTGGTGCATTACCTGGCCGAAGTGCCGAACCTGGAATTGGAAAAGAAAATCGGTGTTTACTTGCGCCGCATTCAGGGCGCGCATGGCGGCTGGCCGCTCTATCACGAAGGTGCCTTTGATATCAGCGCCACGGTTAAAGCTTATTTCGCCCTCAAGATGATCGGCGACGATATTGATGCGCCGCACATGGTGCGCGCCCGCGAAGCGATCCGCGCGCGCGGTGGCGCCATCAAGGCCAATGTCTTCACCCGCATCCTGCTGGCGCTCTACGGCGAAACATCCTGGAAGAATGTGCCGACAGTGCCGGTCGAGCTGATCCTGCTGCCGCGCTGGTTCCCCGTACATCTGTCCAAGATGAGCTATTGGGCGCGCACCGTGATCGTCCCGCTCTTGGTGCTGGCGGCCAGACAGCCACTGGCGCGCAATCCGCGCGGTATCCATGTCCCCGAACTGTTCGTGGAGGGCGTGCCCGCTGCCTCGCCGCGCGCGCCGCACCAGAGCGCCGGCTGGTCGTTTTTCTTCCATCAGCTCGACAAGCTTCTCAAGATCGTGCCCTGGCCCAAGGGCCTGCGTAACCGCGCGATCGAGAAATGCCGTGTCTGGACCACCAAGCGGCTCAACGGCGAAGACGGGCTGGGCGCGATCTACCCCGCCATGGCCAACAGCGTGATGATGTACGACCTGCTGGGCTATCCCGAAAGCCATCCCGACCGCGCGATTGCGCGGCGGTCGGTCGAGAAGCTGCTGGTGATCAAGGAGGATGAAGCCTATTGCCAGCCTTGCGTCTCGCCGGTCTGGGACACCGCGCTTGTGGCGCACGCCCTGCTGGAAACCAATGATGCCCGTGTGCTGGATGCGGTAACGCGCGGCCTGAACTGGCTCAAGCTCTTGCAGGTGCTGGATGTCAAAGGCGACTGGGCCGAGGAGAAGCCTGATGTGCGTCCCGGCGGCTGGGCCTTCCAGTACCGCAACGATCATTATCCCGACCTGGATGATACCGCCGTGGTGGTGATGGCGATGGACCGGGCCCGGGAACGCAGCCAGCACCAGGACGGCATCGCACGCGGCGCCGAATGGGTAGAGGGCCTGCAAAGCCGCGACGGCGGCTGGGGCGCCTTCGACGCCGACAACAGCTATTACTACCTCAACAACATTCCCTTCGCCGATCATGGCGCGCTGCTCGACCCGCCCACCGAAGACGTGTCGGGCCGCTGCGTCGGCATGCTGGCGCAGCTGGGCGCCAAGCCCGATGATCCCAAGCTGAAGGCCGGCATCGAATACCTGATCAAGGCCCAGCGCGACGACGGCAGCTGGTGGGGCCGCTGGGGCGTCAACTACATCTACGGCACCTGGTCGGCGCTGGCAGGACTGAACGGTGCGGGCCTTAGCCCCGATCACCCCGCCATGAAAAAGGGCGCGGACTGGCTGGTCGCGATCCAGAATCCCGATGGCGGCTGGGGCGAGAATTGCGACAGCTACAAGCTGGATTATAAAGGCTATGAGCGCAGCGCTTCGACCGCGTCACAGACCGCCTGGGCGCTGCTCGGCCTGATGGCGGCGGGGCAGGTGGATCATCCGGCGGTGGCGCGCGGCGTCGCGTATCTGAAAGCCACGCAGCAGGCCGATGGCCTGTGGACGCAGGCCCATTACACCGGCGGCGGTTTTCCGCGCGTCTTCTATCTCAACTATCACGGCTATCCGAAATTCTTCCCGCTCTGGGCACTGGCGCGTTACCGCAATCTCAAGAGCAGCAATTCCCGGCGCGTGGAATTTGGCCTGTGACACGGCATGTCATCCCCGGCGAGCGGCGCGCAACGCGCGGCGCGAGGGAAGGGGATCCATGGTGACACCTGTCGGCTATCTGGATTCCCTTCCCCTCGCATTGCCAAGGCAATGCGAGGCCGGGAATGACAAGTTGGGTTTATTGCAATGACCGTTCTCGCCGTTACCGGCCTTAAGAAGGAAGCCGAGATGGCCGGCGTCGCCGGCGTGGTGGCGGTGGCGGGCGGCGGTGACGGCGAAGGCCTGGCGGGCAAGCTGGACGCGCTGCATGGCGACATTCGCGGCGTGATCTCCATCGGCCTGGGCGGCGGGCTGTCGCCGCATCTCAGGATAGGCGATGTGGTGATCGCCGACCGCATCATCACCGGCGCGGAAGGCTGGGATTGCCATGAGGGCTGGCGAGTGCGGCTGATGTCGCGCCTTCCGAACGCGGTTCAGGGCCCGGTTTTCGGCAGCGACATCATTATCCATGAGGCCGCAACCAAGACCGGCCTGCATGACACCACCGGCGCGCTGGCGGTGGACATGGAAAGCCAGATCGCCGCGCGCTTCGCGGCCAAACGCAACCTGCCGCTGGCGGCGCTCAGAGTGATTTCGGATGACGCGGCGCATGTGCTGCCGCCCGCCGCTTTGGTGGCGATGAGGCCGGATGGCGGCATCGCCATCGGGCGCGTTTTGGGATCGCTGCTGCGCCGTCCCACCCAGATACCGTCGCTGATCCGCACAGCGCGCGGATCGAACAAGGCGTTTGCGGAATTACTCCGCTGCCTCGATCTCTGTGGTGTTGGAATTGCCGGCCTTGATCTGTGACATCTTGTGCTCGACATGGCGCGAGAAGGTGAACTCCGCCGGACGCTGATTGGCCAGTGAGATTTCCGGCGCCATCGGGCCGTCGGTCTTCACGCCGCGCATCAGGATGGGCAGCATTTTCAGCGGCTTCTTGATGCTGTCGGTGGCGGCGGTGCCTTCGAAGCCGCAATGGACCATGCAGTTGGCGCACTTCTCATATTTTCCGACGCCGTACTTCTCCCACTCCGTGCCTTCCATCAGCTCGGTGAAAGTCTTGGCATAGCCTTCGCCCAGGAGGTAGCAGGGCTTCTGCCAGCCGAACACGGTCAGCAGCGGCATCGACCAGGGGGTGCATTCATAGGTCTGGTTGCCGGCCAGGAAGTCCATGAACAGCGGCGAGTTGGTGAACTTCCAGTCCTTGCCGCCGCGGCCGCGCGAAAGGATGTCGCGGAACATGTTCTTGGTGCGCTCGCGGTTCAGGAAGTGCTGCTGGTCGGGCGCGCGCTCATAGGCATAGCCCGGCGAGACAGTGATGCCGTCCACGCCCATTTCCATCATCAGGTCGAAGAATTTCGCGGTGCGCTCGCCATCGGCGCCGTCGAACAGGGTGCAGTTGATCTGGGTGCGGAAGCCCTTGGATTTGGCCAGCTTGATCGCGGCGATGGCGCGGTCATAGGTGCCGTCCTGGCAGACCGACTTGTCGTGCATTTCCTTGTCGCCATCCAGATGGATCGACCAGGTGAAATTTGGATGCGGCTTGTACTGGTCGATCTTCTTGGCCAGCAGCAGCGCGTTGGTGCACAGGATCACGAACTTGTCGCGTTCCAGATAGCCTTCGACGATCTTGGCCATGTCGCGGTGGAGCAGGGGCTCGCCGCCGGCGATCGAGACGGCGGGCGCGCCGCATTCGTCGATCGCGTCCATGCAGGCCTGCACCGACAGGCGCTGGTTCAGGATTTCATCGGGATAATCGATCTTGCCGCAGCCGGCGCAGGCCAGGTTGCAGCGGAACAGGGGCTCCAGCATGAGGACAAGCGGGAAGCGCTTGCGGCCAGCCAGCTGCTGCTTGACCACATAGGCCGCGACCTTCGCCTGTTGCGCCAGTGGAATACCCATGCCGAATCCGCTCCGGTTTCGTCCAAGTCCGAGCCTCTAGCACGGGGAATGCGGCGCTGCGAAGGCATGGCGCACGCAAGGGGTTGCGGGGCGCGCATGGAGCCACACCTCCGCG
>JBEGVG010000108.1:0-45696 GCA_041178445.1 Pseudomonadota bacterium
CTTCCCAGAAGCGCGAACTGCTGGGGTAGTTGGGCACGCCTTCGAACATCAAGGTGGTGGCGCCATTGGCCAGCGGGCCATAGACGATATAGCTGTGGCCGGTGACCCAGCCGACATCGGCGGTGCACCAATAGATATCGCCTTCGTGGTAATCGAACACGTAATGATGCGTCCAGGCGGCCCATAACAGATAGCCGCCCGAGGTGTGCAGCACGCCCTTGGGCTTTCCGGTCGAGCCGGAAGTGTAGAGAATGAACAGCGGGTCTTCCGCATTCATCGCTTCCGCCGGACAGTCGGCGGGGACCTTGGCGGCTTCCTCGTGATACCAGACGTCGCGGCCGCCATGCATTTCGACCGCGCCGCCGGTGCGCCGGACCACGATCACGCTGTTCACGATGCCGGCCTTGGCCACGGCTTCATCGGTGTTTTTCTTGAGCGGGATCGGCTTGCTGCCGCGCACGCCTTCATCGGCGGTGATCACCACTTTGCTATCGCAATCGATAATGCGCCCCGCGAGGCTGTCGGGCGAGAAGCCGCCGAACACCACCGAATGCACCGCGCCGATGCGGGTGCAGGCCAGCATGGCGTAAGCCGCTTCGGGGATCATCGGCATATAGATGGTGACGCGGTCGCCCTTGTTGACGCCGCGGTTCTTCAGCACATTGGCGAACTTGCAGACTTCGGCGTGCAGCTGACGATAGGTGATATGCTTGCTATCCTTCGGATCGTCGCCTTCCCAGATAATCGCGGTCTGGTCGCCGCGTTTGTCCAGGTGGCGGTCGATGCAGTTGGCCGAGACATTCAGAGCCCCGTCCTCGAACCATTTGATGGACAGATTGTTCGGGTCCCAGCTGACATTCTTGACCTTGGTGAAGGGCTTCAGCCAATCCAGCCGTTTGGCTTCCTGGCCCCAGAAGCCGTCGAGATCGCGCACCGATTCTGCATAAGCCGCCTCATATTTGGCGGCGGTCATGAAAGCGCGTTTTTTCCACTCTTCCGGGACCGGGATCAGGCTCTCGGACATAACAAATCTCTTTTGGGCTTGCCTCGGCTCTGATGGTGCTATGATTGCATGGTTTCTCGCAAGGCATCTGATGCAACTTCATCTTTCCACCTGGCCCGAGGTCGAGGCCTATCTCGCCCGGTCCAAGGCAATCCTGATTCCTATCGGCTCGACCGAACAGCATGGCCCCAACGGGCTCCTGGGCACCGATGCACTATGCCCGGAGATCATCAGCCGCCGCGTGGGCGATGAGGCGGGCATCCTGGTGGGGCCCACCTTCAATGTCGGGCAGGCGCAGCATCATATGGGCTTTGCCGGCACCATCACCCTGCGGCCCTCCACCATGATCGCGGCGATGATGGACTGGGCGCAGAGCCTGACGCGCCATGGTTTTGAGCGCATCTATTGGCTGAACGGCCATGGCGGCAATATCGCCACCATCACCGCCGCTTTCTCGGAAATGTATCACGGCATCACCTTTGACAAGCCCCGCGCCGGCTCCAACCATCCCCCGCTGCGCTGCATGCTGCGCAACTGGTGGGAAGTGCCCGGCGTGATGGATCAGTGCCGCCAGCTTTTCCCGGTGGGCGAGGGCAGTCATGCCACCCCGTCGGAAGTGTCGGTGACCTGGTTCGGCTATCCGCAAGCCGTGAAATCGGTGAGCATGACGCCGCGCATCGCCCCCAATGGCCCGATCCTGGACGCGGACGACTATCGCCGCCGGTTCCCGGACGGGCGCATCGGTTCCGATCCCAGCCAGGCCAGCGTCGAAGCTGGGGAAAAGATCGTCGCCACAGCCGTCAAAGGCGTGATCAGCGACTTCAAACAGTTTGCCGCCAGCTAGCTTCCGGCGGTAAGATGTTCCTTTCCCAGGGGTGCCGCGCGAGCGGCTGAGACCGCAATCCCGCGGATCCCTTAGAACCTGATCCGGTTCACACCGGCGTAGGGAGAGGCGCAAATGAACAAACCCATTCTCGACAAGTCGATGGCGATCACCCGCGGCGCGTTGCCGGGCTCCAACAAATTGATCCAGAACGGCGTGCCGTTCCGCGAAGTGAAGCTGTCGGGCGGCGAGCCGCCGGTGCGGCTCTACGACACGTCCGGTCCGTATACGGACGATTCTGTCGCCATCGATATCGACAAGGGCCTTGCCGCCCGCCGCCGGGACTGGATCCTGGCGCGGGGCGATGTCGAGGAATATGTCGGCCGCGAGAGGAAGCCCGAAGACGACGGGCTCAAGCGCGGCGAAAAGCTGACTGTGCCGCAGTTCAACCGCGACGGCGTCAAGCTGTTGCGGGCCAAGCCGGGCAAGAACGTCACCCAGCTTTACTATGCCCGCCAGGGTATCATCACCGAGGAAATGAAGTTCATCGCGGCGCGCGAAAATCTGGGACGCAGCGCGCTGGTGGATGGCAATTCGTTCGGCGCCTCCATCCCGATGGAGATCACGCCGGAATTCGTGCGCAGCGAGATTGCGCGCGGCCGCGCCATCATTCCCTCCAACATCAACCACCCCGAAACCGAGCCGATGATCATCGGCCGCAATTTCCTGACCAAGGTCAATGCCAATATCGGAAACAGCGCCGTGACCTCCGGTGTGGCCGAGGAAGTGGACAAGATGGTCTGGTCCATCCGCTGGGGCGCCGACACGGTGATGGATCTGTCGACGGGCCGTCACATCCACACCATCCGCGAATGGATCGTGCGCAATTCGCCGGTGCCGATCGGCACCGTGCCGATCTACCAGGCGCTGGAAAAGGTCGGCGGCGTGGCTGAGGACCTGACCTGGGAAATCTACCGCGACACGCTGGTGGAACAGTGCGAGCAGGGCGTGGACTATTTCACCGTCCATGCCGGGGTGCGGCTGGCCCATATTCCGCTGACCGCCGAGCGCGTTACCGGCATCGTGTCGCGCGGCGGCTCGATCCTGGCCAAGTGGTGCCTGGCGCATCACAAGGAAAATTTCCTCTACACGCACTTTGAGGACATCTGCGAACTGCTGAAACAGTATGACGTGTCGTTCAGCCTGGGCGATGGCCTGCGCCCGGGTTCTACCGCCGACGCCAATGATGCCGCCCAGTTCGCCGAACTGGAAACCCTGGGCGAACTCAACAAGATCGCACAGAGGCACGATGTGCAGGTGATGATCGAAGGCCCCGGCCATGTGCCGATGCACAAGATCAAGGAAAACATGGACCGTCAGTTGGCGGCCTGTGACGAAGCGCCGTTCTATACGCTGGGTCCGCTGACCACTGACGTGGCGCCGGGCTATGACCACATTACGTCGGCGATCGGCGCGGCGATGATCGGCTGGTTCGGCTGCGCCATGCTTTGCTATGTCACGCCCAAGGAGCATCTGGGCCTGCCGGACCGCGACGATGTGAAGGCGGGCGTGATCGCCTATCGCATCGCCGCCCATGCCGCTGATCTCGCCAAGGGCCATCCGGCGGCGCGCATCTGGGACGACGCCATGTCCAAGGCGCGGTTTGAATTCCGCTGGCGCGACCAGTTCGCGCTGGCGCTCGATCCGGAAACCGCGCAGCTCTACCACGACGAGACCATGCCGGCGGACGGCGCCAAGGTGGCGCATTTCTGCTCCATGTGCGGCCCGAAATTCTGTTCGATGAAGATCAGCCAGGAAGTGCGCGATGCCGCCAAGGGCACCAACGACACTTTATCAACGGCGGAAATCCGTGCCGCGATGGCGAAGAAAGCGGACGAGTTCAAGCAGGGCGGCGGCGAAATCTACCTGCAGAAGCCCGCTTAGCGATCAGCGGTTGAACGGATTGGGACGGGTCGGCGGGCCTTGCTCGCGGCCCGTCACCACATACCAGCCGAAGCAGCGCGCCAGCGCCGGCGGTATGGCCTTGGCCTGCTTCAGCGCCCAACCGGCGATTTCCTTTTCGCTTTCGCCGGCGGCGACACCGCCCCAGACGGCGACATGGCGGCCCTCTTGCAGGAAATAACCGCCGGGTTCGGCATCGGCGAACTCGGCCCAGACCAGGCTCCAGTTCGCCGCCTGCATGACTTCGAAAACTTTCGGCTTGCTGGGCAGGCCCTTGATCTGCGGCGCGGCCTTTTTCAGCAGCGCCTGTCCCTGCGCCAGCGGCTTCTGCCAGATGCCGTCGCAAGGCGTGGCAGCCATCGCCGGGGTCGATGCCAGCAGCATTGTTGCGATCAGCTTTTTCATTTGCGTCCCTGGATCACGTTCCAGATTGCCAGCACGATGATGGCGCCGATCACCGCCACCAGCGAGGAGGCGATAAAGCCCTCCTGTTCGTAACTGAAGCCGGGGCTGAGCTGGCGGAACAGGAAGCCGCCGGCCAGCGCGCCCACCAGGCCCAGCGCGATATTGACCATGCAGCCGCCGCCGCGCTTGCCCATGATGGCGCTGGCTATCCAGCCGATGAAGGCGCCGAATATGATCCAGCCCAAAATGTGCATGATTTTCTCCTCACCATGGGCGAGTTTGAGCCACCCTTCCAGTGCCGCAAAATTTATCCTTCGCAGTTTGTGGCATTGGATGGCCGGGTCAAGCCCGGCCATGGAGGAAGGGCTATTTAAACATCACATACAGCATCGTGATCGCCGCAGCTGCAATGATGGCGGTGGTCAGCCAGCCGAGCCAGCGCAGTACAGGTCCGACACAGAAGGCGCCCATCTTCTTGCGGTTGCACGCCACCAGCATCAACGCGACCATGATCGGAACGGCGACAAGCCCGTTCAGCACTGCGCTCCAGTACAGCGCCTGGATGGGATCGATGCCGCTGAACCCTATGCCTAGGCCCAGCAGCATGGCTGCGCCAATCACCATGTAAAAGCCGCGCGCCTGCCAGGGCATGTTATCCAGACCGGTTTTCCACCCCTGAGCTTCGGCGATGGCGTACCCCGTCGATCCCGCCAGCACCGGGACAGCCAGGAGGCCTGTGCCGATGATCCCCAAAGCAAACAGCGCGAAGGCGAAAGGACCGGCAATGGGCTTGAGCGCCTGCGCCGCATCGGCGGCGGTTTGGATATTGGTGATGCCGTTCTGGTGCAGGGTGGCGGCGGTGGCGATCATGATGGCCAGCGCGATCAGGTTGGACGCCAGCATGCCCGCCACCGTGTCCAGCCGGATCCGGCTGATGGCTTCCTCGGCTTCGTCCGGGTCTTTCAGCAGCGGCTGTTGCTGCGCGTCGTGATCGACCTCCTCCACCTCCTGCGCGCTTTGCCAGAAGAAGAGATAGGGGCTGATG
Organism: Pseudomonadota bacterium; assembly: GCA_041178445.1. Taxonomy (GTDB): domain Bacteria; phylum Pseudomonadota; class Alphaproteobacteria; order Micropepsales; family Micropepsaceae; genus Rhizomicrobium. Next base: position 5,239 of record JBEGVG010000108.1, read on the forward strand.
GTGGTGCCGAAGATCGCCACGATGGTGATGGCGGCGTTTTCGTTCAGGGCTGCGCCCAGCCTGATCATGCCGGCCCCGATCGCCGACCAGTCCAGCGGCAGCAGGAACAGGATGGCGACATAGGCGAACAGGCTGAAAGTCAGCACCATCAAGAAGTGCGAATAGCGCCGATAGGGGATGAAAAGTTGCAGGCCCAGAGACAGGAAAGCGAAGAAGATCGTGAAGCCATGCTGGCTCCATCCCGTCACCAGCCGGGCGGCCTCGCCCATGGCGGCAAGGTCGGCGCCGACATTGATGGTGTTGGCGATGAACAGCAGGGCCAAGAGGCCCGTCACCACGGGCGCGGGCAAAACCTGCGTCATGTTGTAGGCCAGCCCGCGTCCCGTCACCCGCCCGATCAGGGCGCAGATCATCTGGATTGAGACCATCAACGGGAAGGTCAGCACCATGGTCCAGAGCAGGCCAAAGCCGAACTGGGCGCCGGCCTGGCTGTAGGTGGCGATGCCGCTGGGATCGTCGTCCGCCGCGCCGGTGATCAGGCCCGGACCCAGCCGCTTGAACAGCGGTGCCTGGTGGATGCGCTTTTTCAGTTGGGTCTTGGGCGAGGGGTGGGACATTGTGCGACTTGTCTAACATGACAGGCCGGATTTGGTTGCGGCGTTGGCGCACGGGTTCTGAATCGGATAGGCAGACACCATGAAGGGCTATTTTGGCGTCGGAATCGAAGGTGTCTCCAAACCGATGAATCTGGGCAATCTGGTCCGGATCGCGCATGCCTTCGATGCCAGTTTCTTTTTCTCCATCGCGCCGCGCCTGAATCTGTCCAAGGCCAATAGCGATACCAGCAATGCCGAGGGGGTGATTCCCTTTCATTCCTTCGACACGCCCGATGATTTCCGGCTGCCGCTGGGCTGCCGCCTGGTGGGGGTGGAAATCACGGATGATGCGGTGGAACTGCCGCGCTTCCGCCATCCCAGCCGCGCCGCCTATGTCTTTGGCGCCGAGCGCTATTCGCTGTCGCCCCAGATGGTGGCCAAGTGCGAATTCGTGGTGAAAATCCCGACAAGGTTCTCGATCAATGTCGGCATGGCGGGGGCCATCGTTCTGTACGACCGGCTCATCAACATGGGCGGCTATGGCGGGCGGCCCATTACGCCGGGCGGGCGCGAGGTCGATCTGCCGCCTGTCCACAATTGGGGCGCCCCCCTGGCAAAACCCCGCGACTACTAGGGTTGGCAAAGCGCGCAAGCTCTCCATATAAGACCCACCATGGCTCCACCCGCCCTTTCCATCTCCCATCTGCGCAAGGTCTATGCCCGCGGCACGGTCGCGGTTGAGGACATTTCCCTGACCATCCCGGAAGGGGAGTTTTTCGGTTTCCTGGGCCCCAATGGCGCGGGAAAGTCGACCACCATCCATTGCATCACCGGCATCGCCGAACCGAGCGAAGGCCGAATCGAGATTTTCGGCATCGATGCGGTGAAGGATTACCGCGAGGCGCGCCGGCTGGTCGGATTGTGCCCGCAGGAATTCAATGTCGATCCTTTTGCCACGCCGCGCCAGATCGTGGACTGGATGGGCGGCTATTTCGGCATGCCGGCGGCCCTTCGCAGGCAGCGCACCGACATGCTGATGGAACGGTTCGAACTGACCGCCCATCACAAAAAACAGTTCCGCGAATTGTCGGGCGGGCTCAAGCGCCGAGTGGTGCTGGCGCGTGCCCTGATCCATGACCCCAAGCTGATCATCCTGGATGAGCCGACGGCGGGCGTGGATGTTGAATTGCGCCGTGTGCTGTGGCGCTACCTCGCCGAGATCAACCGCGACGGCAAGACCATTTTGCTGACATCGCATTATCTGGAGGAGGTCGAGCGCCTCTGCCGCCAGATCGCCATCGTCAACAAGGGCCGCGTGGTGCGCGAAGGTACCAAGGATGAAATGGTGTCGGGGCCGGGCGGGCTGGAGCAGGCCTATCTGGTGGCGACCGTTGCCGAAGCCGATCACGTGGCGGCCCAATGACCGACATGACGCAGGACCGGATGGGTACCAACTGGATCGGGCTCTACACCATGGTGCGGCGCGAGGTGTCGCGCATGATGCGGGTGCCGATCCAGGTTTTCGTGGCGCCCTGGGTTTCGGCGCTGCTGTTCATTTTCATCTTCGGTTTCGTGGTCGGCGGCCGCATCACCGAGATCGGCGGTCACCGCTATTTGGAATTCGTGCTGCCTGGCATCGTGATGATGAACGTGGTCAATGCGGCCTTTTTGCAATCGTCCTCGGCGATCTATTTCTCCCGCTTCATAAAGTTCATCGAGGAGACACTGGTCGCGCCCCTCTCCTATGCCGAGATGATCGCGGGCAGCCTGTCGGTGGTGGTGCTGCGCGCCTCGATCACCGGGGTGGGCATCATGGTCATGGGTCTGTTCTTCGGCGCCACCCATGTCGAGTCCTGGCCGATGTTCCTGTTCTGGATCGTCAGCGTGTCGGCGGTGTTCGGGCTGCTCGGCATCATTGTCGGCCTGTGGTCCAAGAGTTTCGAACAGCTCAACATGCCGGTGGTCTTCTTCCTCACGCCGCTTTCGATGGTGGGCGGAGTGTTCAACACCGTCGAGATGCTGCCCGAATGGCTGCGCTGGCTGGCCTGGGCCAATCCCTTCTTTTATTTCATCAACGGCCTGCGTGGTTCGATGATCGGATTTGATGAAACGCCGGCGGGCCTTGGCGTCGGCCTCACCTTGCTGCTTCTGGTGCTGCTGGGCGCAACGGTGTGGCGGCTGTATGCCAAGGGTTATGGCTTGCGAGAGTGAGCCGCGTCTGGCGCCGCGATCTTGAGCGAGCGGCCTAGGGAACATTGCGCCAGCGGAAAACTTGCAGGGGCAGGGCGGCTGCCGGTATGGTGCCCCCAATCACACAAACGCCCGATTCCAATGCAAATTTTCGCGCCGGAATGGGCAGAAAAGCCGGAGTTTTCATGAACAAGGTGCTGGGACTTCTCGCGTGCGTGGCTCTGGGCGCGTTTGCAGCCTTGCCCGCTTCCGCGCAGCCGGCCGTCGGCACGGTCCCTGCCACACTGCTGGGGTCTTACAGCAACTGGACCGCCTTCCAGACGGGCTCGGGTTCCAGCCTTACCTGCTACGCGCTGTCCAAGCCGCGCGCCACGCGCCCGATCGGCGCAAAGCGCGGCCCCATCTATCTGACGGTCAGCACCTGGCCTTCGCGCAAGGTTCGCGCTGAACCGCAAATCGTTCTTGGCTATCCGGGCAATGAAAAGGGCGCGGCATCGCTGGGCATCGGCGGCAGCAAATTCGCCTTTTTCATTAAGAACACCAATGCCGAGGGCAGTGCCTGGCTGGAGTCGCTGAATGAGAATGCCCGCCTGATTGACGCCATGCGGGGCGGTGTCTCGGCGGTGGCGATAGCCGTCTCCCAGCGCGGGACGCGCACGGTGGATACCTACAGTCTGGCCGGTTTCACCGATGCGCTGGCGAAGATTCATTCCTCCTGCCCGATGTAATGCCAGAAAATTTAACAACGCCGCGCATCTCTCTCATCGGTCTTGACCGGGGTGCGCTGAAGACCGCGTTGCTGAGCGCGGGCGTGCCGGAAAAATCCGCCGCCATGCGGGTGAGCCAGTTGTGGAACTGGATCTATGTCCATGGCGCGCGCGATTTTGCGAGTATGACCAATCTGGCGCGGGATTTCCGCGCGCTGCTGGAACATTCTTTCACCCTGGCGAGGCCTGAGATCGTTACGGCGCAGGTTTCCGAAGACGGCACCCGCAAATGGCTGCTGCGCACCGGGCCGGGCATCGAGTTCGAGACCGTTTATATTCCCGAAAGCGATCGCGGCACCTTGTGCGTTTCCTCGCAGGTGGGCTGCACGCTGACCTGCCGCTTTTGCCATACCGGCACCCAGAAGCTGGTGCGCAACCTGAATCCCGATGAAATTCTTGGCCAGCTCTTGATCGCCAAGGACGCGCTGGAAGACTGGCCGTCCACGGCGCCGGGCCGCAAGGTCACAAACATCGTGATGATGGGGATGGGCGAGCCGCTTTATAACTTCGACAATGTGAAGGCGGCGCTGGGCACGGTGATTGACGGCGATGCGCTGGCGCTCAGCAAGCGCCGCGTCACGCTGTCGACCGCCGGCGTGGTGCCGATGATCGCGCGCGCCGGGAGTGAAATCGGTTCCAGCCTGGCGATTTCGCTGCATGCGGTGCGCGACGATATCCGCGACCTGATCGTGCCGATAAACAAGAAGTATCCGATCGCCGAACTGATGGACGCCTGCCGCACCTATCCCGGCGCCTCCAATGCCCGCCGCATCACCTTCGAATATGTGATGCTGAAAGGCGTCAATGACTCCCTGGCCGATGCGCGGGCGCTGGTGAAGCTGGTGGCGGGCATTCCCGCCAAGATCAACCTGATCCCCTTCAATGCCTGGCCCGGTGCGCCATATGAATGTTCCGACTGGAGCCAGATCGAGAAATTCGCCGAAATCGTCAACCGCGCCGGCTATGCCTCGCCGGTGCGAACCCCGCGCGGCCGCGACATCATGGCGGCCTGCGGCCAGCTCAAGAGCGAAAGCGTCAAGGAGCGGGCATCGGCCCGCATGGCGGCAGCCCAGTCCGGCCAGATCGCCCGCATGCCGCACTGATGGGCCGCATCCTGGTCATCAGCGGGATCGTGCTGGTGGCGGCGGGACTGGCCTGGCCGTGGCTATCCCGGCTGGGACTGGGACGGCTGCCAGGCGACATCGTCATCCAGGGCGAGCAGGGCGGCTTCTATTTCCCCATTGTCACCTGCATTGTGATCAGCGCGGTGCTGTCTCTGATTTTCTGGCTGGCCGGCAAGCTCTAGGCGGGCTGGATTTTGGGGCCTGAATCCCTATAGTCCGCGCGATTTTTGAAGGATCGCGCCGTGTCCAGGAAAGACATCAAAAAGGTCGTTCTCGCCTATTCCGGCGGGCTGGACACGTCGGTCATCCTCAAATGGCTGCAGACCGAATATGGCGCGGAAGTCGTCACCTTCACCGCCGATCTGGGGCAGGGCGAGGAAATTGAACCGGCGCGCAAGAAGGCCGAGACGCTGGGCATCAAGCCTTCCAACATCTTCATCGAGGACCTGCGCGAGGAATTCGTGCGGGATTTCGTATTTCCCATGTTCCGCGCCAATGCGGTCTATGAAGGCGTCTATCTGCTGGGTACCTCCATCGCCCGCCCCCTGATCGCCAAGAAGCAGATCGAGATCGCCGAAAAGGTCGGGGCCGATGCGGTGTGTCACGGCGCCACCGGCAAGGGCAACTACCAGGTACGCTTCGAGCTGGGCTATTACGCCCTCAAGCCCGACATCAAGGTGATCGCGCCCTGGCGAGAATGGGACCTGACCAGCCGCACGAAATTGCTGGAATTTGCGGAAGCCAACCAGATCCCGATCGCCAAGGACAAGCGTGGCGACGCGCCTTTCTCGGTGGACGCCAATCTGTTGCACTCCTCGTCGGAAGGCAAAGTGCTGGAAGACCCGGCGAAAGAAGCCGACAGTATTGTTTATCAGCGCACCATCTCGCCGGAGGACGCGCCCGACAAGCCGACCTATATCGAGATCGGCTTTAAAAAAGGCGATGCCGTCAGCATCGACGGCAAGAAGCTCTCCCCCGCTACCCTGCTGGCCGAATTGAACGCGCTGGGCAAGGCCAACGGTATCGGCCGTCTCGACCTAGTGGAGAACCGCTTTGTCGGCATGAAGTCGCGCGGCGTCTATGAGACCCCCGGCGGCACCATCCTTCTGGTCGCCCATCGCGGCATCGAGAGCATCACGCTGGACCGGGGCGCCGCCCATCTGAAGGACGACATCATGCCCCGCTATGCGGCGCTGATTTACAACGGCTTCTGGTTCAGTCCCGAGCGCGAGATGCTGCAGGCCCTGATCGACCGCAGCCAGGAATTCGTCACCGGCACGGTCCGGCTGAAGCTCTACAAGGGCAATACCGAAGTGGTGGGCCGCTCCTCGCCCCTGTCGCTCTACAGCGAAAGTCTGGTGACTTTCGAGGATGACCAGGGCGCCTATGACCAGAAGGACGCCGCGGGCTTCATCAAGCTCAACGCCCTGCGCCTCAGAACCCTGGCCATGCGCAAGCGCAAAGCCGGAAAGTAGCTCTTGAGCGGCTTCGCTATCTGGCCGCCGTCTCACGCCAGCGTTTCGCCAGCCACCCTGGCGCGCGAAATGATGGCCCTGACCCAGGCTACGCTGTCGCCGCCCCCTTTTCCGGACGATGCGGCGCGGGGCGCCGGCCAGCCCGTAATCGTCGTGCCCGGATTCCTCGCCCCCGACATGTCCACCGGGCGGCTGCGCGATTTTCTCTCCGGGCAGAATTTCCGTCCCGTGTCCTGGACCAGCGGGGTCAATCTGGGTCCGGTGCGCCATGTGATGGCCGAGCTTCAGAAGCAGATCTGCGACCTGGCGGAACGCGAAGGCCGGCCGGTGTCGCTGGTGGGTGTCAGCCTGGGCGGTACCGTCGCGCGGCAGGTGGCCAAGGCCTGCCCGGACCGGATCGCGCGGGTGATTACGGTGCTGAGCCCCATTCACCTGCCGGTGGTGACACCCCTGGCGCCGCTGGCCCAGGCAGCCGCTTTGCTCTGGGATGCGCAGGAGGTCAGGGACCTGGCAGCCATCGCCGAGCCGCCGCCGGTGCCGCTGACCGCCATCATCAGCCGTGACGACGGCATCATCGAATGGGAAGCCGCACGCCCGCAGGCGGGACCTCAAGTGGAAGTTGTGGAGGTGAGCGGGGCGCACATGTCGATCTGCTCCAACCCGCAGGTTCAGCGCATCATCGCCGACCGGCTGGCCCGGTCTTAGGGCCTTGTGGTGTCCAGGGTGCTGGACCGCATCCATCCCGTGATGTTGCCATCTGTCACCTTAGCCCAGCCACGACCGTCTTCCTGGAGCAACCTGACCTGCGAACCCTTCGACTCTTTTTTGAGGGTCGCAGCCGAAGTGCTTGGTTCTTCAAGAATAACTGATCCATCGCGCCGGACATAGCGCAGCCCGGGCGTCCCAGTGTTTACAGGCGTATGGAGGCCCATCTGGGCGCCGGTCTGAACGCCTGGCGTGGCGAGATATGAGGCGATCACATCCTTGTTCTGGAAGGCCCACCAGCCCAGCGCGGCGACCAGCAGCACCACGCCCAGCCAGCCCCGGCCACCGCCCAGCTTCCGGCGATAGGAAAGCCCGGTGCCGGGAATGCCCGCATTGGTGGTAATGCCGTCCTTGCCGATATTCACCCCGGCGCCGCGCGGCCCCAGGGTGGTCGAGGCGCCCGACTTGGACAGGTTGATCCGAAAGCCAGGAAAGATGCGCAGCCGCTTCTGGAAGCGCAGGCCCTTCAGCATCAGATATCGACCGAGGCGTAGAGGGCGTTGTCCTGGATGAACTCCCGGCGCGGCTCGACCTCGTCGCCCATCAGCTTGGTGAAGAGCTGCCCGGCCTCATCGGCATGGTGCACCTTCACCACCAGCAGCGAACGGGCGTTTTCGTCCAGGGTGGTTTCCCACAGCTGGTCGGGGTTCATCTCGCCCAGCCCCTTGTAGCGCTGCAGGGTCAGGCCCTTGCGCCCCCAGGCGAAGATGGCGTCCAGCAGCTCGGACGGCGAACGGATTTCGCGGGTCTCGTCCTTGCGCTTCAGGGTGCCGGCCTTGAGGTAGGTGGCCTGCAGCTCGGTGGCCATCTTGTCCAGGCGGCGGGCGTCGGCGGATGCGATCAGCGCGCCGTCGATGGCCACGGCCTCTCGCACCCCGCGCACCTCGCGCCAGAAGTAGAGCCCGCCATCGCTGGTGGGTTCGCCGTGCCAGCCACGCTCGAACTCGTCCGACAGGGTGTCCAGCCGGGCGGCGATGTACCTGGCCGCGTCCGCCGCCTTGGCGGTGTCGGACAGAATTTCCGGGTTCAGGGCGCCGGAGATGGCGGCCTGCTCTAGTACAAAGCGGGGATAGTGGCGCGGGAAGCCGTTAAGGGCGGCCACTGCCTGGCGGGCATGCACGATCAGCTCTTCCAGATGGGCGCCGCTGATGGTGGCGCCGGTATGCAGTTCCAGCACCGCCCCGGTCGCCCCTTCGGAGACCAGATGATCCTGAAGCTCAGGTTCGTCCTTGAGGTAAAGCTCGGACTTGCCGCGCGCTGCCTTGTAGAGGGGCGGTTGGGCGATGAAGATATGGCCGCGTTCGATCAGTTCCGGCATCTGGCGGTAGAAAAAGGTCAGCAGCAGGGTGCGGATATGGGCGCCGTCCACATCGGCGTCGGTCATGATGATGATCTTGTGATAGCGCAGCTTGTCGGCGTTGAACTCCTCGCGGCCGATGCCGGTGCCCAGCGCCGTGATCAGGTTCACGATGGCTTCGCTGGACAGCATCTTGTCGAAACGGGCGCGCTCGATGTTCAGGATCTTGCCGCGCAGGGGCAGCACCGCCTGGTTGGCGCGGTTGCGGCCCTGCTTGGCGCTGCCGCCCGCCGAGTCACCTTCGACGATGAAGATTTCGCATTTGGACGGATCGCGTTCCTGGCAGTCGGCCAGCTTGCCGGGCAGTGAGGCGCCATCCAGCGCGCCCTTGCGGCGGGTGAGCTCGCGGGCCTTGCGGGCGGCCTCGCGGGCGGCAGCGGCTTCCACCACCTTGCCGACAATGGCCTTGGCTTCCGACGGGTGCTGTTCGAACCAGGCGCCCAGCTGATCGATGATGGCCCCTTCGACGATGGGACGCACTTCGGATGAGACCAGCTTGTCCTTGGTCTGGGACGAGAATTTGGGATCGGGCACCTTGACCGATAGCACGCAGGTCAGGCCCTCGCGGCAGTCATCGCCGGTCAGCGCCGTCTTGTCCTTTTTGCCCTGCGGCATGTCTTCGGCATATTTGGTCACCACGCGGGTCAGGCCGGCGCGGAAGCCCGCGACATGGGTGCCGCCGTCGCGCTGGGGGATGTTGTTGGTGAAGGCCAGCGTGCTTTCGTGATAGCTGTCATTCCAGGTCATCGCGATTTCCACCGTGATGCCGTCCTTTTCCGCGGTGATCATCACGGGCGCGGGGATCAGCTGCTGCTTGGCGCGGTCGAGATATTCGACGAATGCCTTCAAGCCGCCTTCGTAATGGAGCGAGACTTCCTTGGGCTCGACGCCGCGGCGGTCGGCCAGGATGATGACGACACCCGAATTCAGGAACGCCAGCTCGCGCAACCGGTGCTCGAGGGTGGCGAAATCGAATTCGGTCTTGGTGAAGGTGCCGGTGGAGGGAAGGAACGTAACCTCGGTGCCTTTCTTGCCGTCCGCATTGCCGACTTCCTTGAGCGGCGCCACCGGATCGCCGTGGCGGAACTGCATGTAATGTTCCTTGCCGTCACGCCAGATGCGCAGGTCGAGGAATTCGGACAGCGCGTTGACCACCGACACGCCCACGCCGTGCAAGCCGCCCGAGACCTTGTAGGCATTCTCGTCGAACTTACCGCCGGCATGCAGCTGGGTCATGATGACCTCGGCGGCGCTGACGCCTTCCTCGGCGTGAATGCCGGTCGGGATGCCGCGGCCATTGTCGCGCACGGTGCAGGAGCCATCCGGATTCAGCACCACATCGATGCGGTTGGCATGGCCGGCCAGGGCCTCGTCCACCGCATTGTCCACCACTTCATAGACCATGTGGTGCAGGCCCGAACCGTCATCGGTATCGCCGATATACATGCCGGGGCGCTTGCGCACGGCATCCAGGCCCTTGAGGACCTTGATGCTGTCGGCGGTGTAGGCGTTCATATTGGGTCCGGACATGTCAGTTCACCATTTCACTTTGACGCGCGAAAACGCCGTCACGTACTTCAAAGATTTCCGCTTGTGCGCCATCGAACAGCGACAGGTCGGTACCGGTCATCCAGGCCTGGGCGGCCAGGTCGTGCACTTCCTCGAACAAGGCGGCACGGCGCACCACATCCAGATGGGCGGCGATCTCGTCCAGCAACAGAATGGGCGCCAGACCCTCGCGGGCGCGCGCCAGTTCGCGGGCGTCGGCCAGCATGATGGAGATCAGAAGCGCCTTCTGCTCGCCGGTGGAACAGTCGCGGGCGTCGGCCCGCTTGGCCGTATGGCGGACCTGCAAATCGGTGGTGTGCGGGCCCGCCAGGGTCCGTCCGGCTTCCGCATCGCGGATGCGCGAGGCAGCCAGCATATCGCGCAAGGCTTGCGCCGATAACAGGTGCAGTTCGTCGGTCAGGGAGAGGGAGGCGGCGGGGAAGGCCCCAGCCTCGCCACGTTCGGCCAGGGCGCGCGAAAGATTTTCCACGGTGCTGGCACGCGCCTGCGCGATGACAATCCCGGCCTCGGCCATTTCATTCTCGAGGCCGTCCAGCCAGGCCGGATCGCGCGGGCCGTATTTCAGCAGCCGCGCCCGCTCGCGCATCGCAGTCTCGTAGCGCGTGGCGGCGCGGGCATGGCCCGCGTCAAAGCCCAGCACCAGCCGGTCGAGAAAACGCCGCCGTCCACCCGCGCTTTCGATGAAGAGGCGGTCCATGGCGGGCGTCAGCCAGATCAGCTGCACAATGTCGCCCAGATCGGCCGAGCTTTGCGCAGGCGCCCCGTTCAGGCGCACCTGGCGCGAGGCAGAGCCGCCCACCATGCCGGTGCCGATCTCATGTTCGGTCTCGCCGCGTGTCACGGTGGCGGCCACGGCCCAGAGCGTGTCGTCGCCTATCGGACCTTTTCTTGTGTGTTCCGCCAGCTTGGAGCCGCGCAAGCCCCGTCCCGGCGACAGAAGGGAAATGGCGTCCAGTACATTGGTCTTGCCGGCGCCGTTGGGGCCCGCCAGCACCACCGGCGCGCCGCTGACACGAAGCTCGCCCACGGCGTAGGACCGGAAATTCGTCAGGCGCAGGCGCGTCACCGCCAGGCGGGAAGTCACCGCCTGGGCAACGTGCATGTTGGCGGCAAGCGTCAAATCAGACCCTGAGAGGCATGAGGACGTAGAGCGTGCGCGCGTCCTCCGCATCTTCGATAATGGCGGGCGAGCCCGCATCCGACAGCAGGAAGCGCACTTCCTTGCCTTCGATCTGGCTGGTGATGTCCAGCAGGTAGCGCGCATTGAAGCCGATCTCCAGCGCGCCGGCGCTGTAGGTGGCGCCGACATCTTCGGTGGCGGTGCCGCTTTCGGGATTGACCACCGACAGCGTGACCTTGTCCTTGCTGAGGTTCAGCTTCACGGCGCGGGTCTTGTCGGCGCTGATGGTGGAAACACGGTCGACCGACTGGGCGAATTCGCGCGCTTCCAGCGCCAGGGACTTGTCGTTGCCCGACGGGATCACCCGTTCATAGGGCGGGAAATTGCCGTCGATCAGCTTGGAGGTCAGTTCCACGCCATTGAAGCCGAACTGGATCTTGGTGTCGGACAGCGAGATGTCGATTGCGCCATCGGCATCGTCCAAAAGCTTGACCAGTTCGCCCACCGTCTTGCGCGGCACGATCACGCCGGGCATGTCGGCGGCGCCGTCGGGCAGTTCCAGCTCGTAGCGGGCCAGGCGATGGCCGTCGGTCGCCACGGCGCGCATCACCGGCGGCTTGGAGTCCTTGGCGGCATGCAGATAGATGCCGTTTAGATAATAGCGGGTTTCCTCGGTGGAGATGGCAAAGCGCGTCTTGCCGATGATGCGCTTGAGATCGTCCGCCGCCAGGCGGAACTTGTGAGGCAGGGTGCCCGCCGCCATCTGGGGGAAGTCTTCGCGCGGCAGGCAGGACAGTTCAAAGCGCGAGGTGCCCGCCGATACGGCCAGACGGCCGCCTTCGCTGGACAGAAGTTCGACCTGCACCTGGGCGCCGTCGGGAAGCTTGCGCACGATGTCGTAGAGCATATGGGCGGGCGCGGTGGCCGAGCCGTTGCGCAGCACATCGGCCGGCAGGGCCTCCACGATCTCGATGTCGAGATCGGTGGCGGTGAGCTTGAGCTGGCCCTTGGCCGCCTCGATCAGGACGTTGGAGAGGATCGGAATGGTGTTGCGGCGCTCGACGACGCTTTGCACATGGTTCAGCGCCTTGAGGAATGCGCCGCGTTCGACGTTGATCTTCATGGTTCGACAGCCGCCTGTTAGACCCGCACCGGTGCGCGAAAATCGCGCCCGAAAATCCGTATTTTCTTGTGTTTGGGAGGACCGAAAACGGCCCCAAGACTCAAGGCTCGGACCATAGCAGAAAAGGGACCCGGAACCTAAAAAAAACACGCGGAAAATAGGGTTTTCCGCGTGTTTTCAGAAGGTCAAAAAGGCTGGTTTTTCCGCCCTAGATTTCGGGCCTACGCTGGAGCATCTGGGAGAGGAAATCCACCTCCTGGCGGAACAGGGCGTCTTCCACGATCAAGGCCTCGATGCGGCGGCAGGCATGCAGCACCGTGGTGTGGTCGCGGCCCCCGAAACGCCGCCCGATTTCGGGCAGGGACCGGCTGGTCAACTTGCGTGACAGGTACATGGCGACCTGGCGGGGGCGGGCCACCCGGCGGGCGCGCTGGGGCGAATGGAAGTCCTTGACGTCCAGCTTGTAGAATTCGGCCGTCTTGCGCTGGATGTCCTCGATCGAGGTCTTCACCCCCGGACCGGCGCGCAGGCCAACCGCTTCCTCGGCCACTTCGAGGGTCACCGGCTTCTTGGTGAGGTCGGTATAGGTGGCCAGCTTGGTGAAGACACCGATCAGCTCGCGCGGGCTGGCATCTTCCAGGTCGGCAATGCGCTCCAGCACGCTTTCGGGCAGCACCACATCGGGCTTGTGGCGGCTGAATTCCGCGGCGCGGGATTTCAGGATGGCCAGGCGCGTGTCGCGGTCGGGCTTGTCCAGACCGACGCACAGGCCGCCACCCAGGCGCGATTTCACGTCCGCGCCCAGGCCTTCCAATGCCTGAGGAGGGCGGTCGGCGGCGATCACCACCCGGCGGCGCAGGTCGGCAAAGGCGTTGACGGTGTAGAGGAACTCCGACGCCGTGGCGGTCGAGCGGCAGATATGCTGCAAATCATCGATGATCAGCACTTCGGCGGTGCGCAGCTCTTCCTTGAAGGCCAGCGTATCCTTGCGATAGAGCGCGCCCAGGAAATGGCGCATGAAGTCTTCGGCGCGCAGGAACAAGGTACGCTTGCCCCGCTTGCGGAATTCCAGCGCCGCCGCATTCAGCAGATGGGTTTTGCCGAAGCCGAAGCCGCCATGGATGTAAAGCAGCGGAATGTCGGACTGCTGGCCGTCGGCGAAGCTCTTTGCCGCGCCATGGCCAAACTGGTTGGCGGCGCCCGGGATGAAGCTTTCGAAGGTCTGCTGGGGATGCAGCATCCGGTTCCACAGGCCGCGGTCATCCTCATTGGCGCGGCTTTCGCTGCGCGGCGGCAGGTAGGAAACGCTGGCGGACGCGTCGGAAAGACCCTGATGCTGGGCCTCGCGCGGAATGGCGCCGCCGATAACGGGGGCCGGCAAGGCGGAAATCACGATCGCCAGCGAGGCGGGCGTGAAGCCTTCGGCCATGAAGGCTTTCTCGATGCGGCCGACATAATGGTTGGCCACCCAGTTGCGCACGAAAGGTTTGGTGGCGCCGATTTTGAGTTCATCGGAGTCAAAGGTCTCCAGATTCAGCGGTCCGATCCAGGCGTCGAACACCGGATCGCCCAATTCGCGCCGCATCCGCTCGCGTACCGCCGCCCAGGCCGCCTGCCAGTCGGGCATCGATTTTCCTGCTTGCACCATGTCATTACCCACTTGTTCTGGCCCTTTGGGGACCGTTTTGTTGCTGCGGCACGTATTCGTGTCCGCTCGTCCGTCAGCCCTGTCGCCAGGGCAGTCCGGACGCCTTCCAACCATTCAGATTTCCGCGATGGCCTTCGCCATCGACATCGCCTTCAAAGCCGCCCGCGACATTGAAAGCTTTTTCGTACCCGGCCGCCGTCAGTGCGATGGCCGCGGCGCGGCTGCGCGCGCCGGAGCGGCACAGCAGCATCACCGGATCGGACTTGCCGGCCCCTGCGGCAGCCAGGGCCTGCACGGCTTCGGCGGTGAAGCCGGGATTTTGCCCGCCGCCTGGAAAGCTCTGCCATTCGACGCAATGAGCCCGGCGGCCCAGCTCCGCGAGGTCGGGCAGGCCGACAAAATTCCATTCCGCAACGGTGCGCACATCGATCAACTGGGCCTTGGGGTCGCTTTGCAGCCGGTCCCAGGCCTCCGTGGCGTCAATATCGCCGGCATAGTTGAGAGAAGAGGGGGGGACCATGATGCGCTCTTGAGATAATTCGGGGACTGCCGGGGTCTTCGCCCAGCACTAAAAGGCTCGATTTTGTGAAATTCAGGGTCAGTTATATTTGGCAGGGCGCTTAAATGTTCCAAGATAACTGATCAATACTTCAGTTTTACTTGGTTTTATCTTCGACATTTTCTGCGCTCGCCCCAACTGTTGGTTAAGATACGCCCAGCCTTGAGGCGCAAACAAGAGGACAAAATGCGAACAAGGGACATGATTCGAAAATTTTTTGCTTTTGTGACGTATGCTAAATGGTTGTGACGTATACGGAAAATACCATTTATCCGCCAAGCTTTATTGAATCAGTGGCTTAGGCGATCAATCGTCCGTGTTGCGCCGCCGAAATGTGTCTTTTCGCCGAAATTCAGCACACGGACAAATAAAAAAGGCCCGGATACTGCTCCGGGCCTGTTCCATTTCTGTAATCCTAAAGGATTACAGCGGCTTCTTATTTCGCGAGCTTGCCGACCCGCTTGCTGAGGCGCGAAACCTTACGAGAGCCGGTGTTCTTGTGCAGGATCCCCTTGGACACGCCGCGCATGATTTCCGGTTCCGCGGCCTTCAGGGCGGCCAGGGCGGCCTTCTGGTCGCCGGAGGCGATGGCTTCCTCAACCTTGCGGATAAAGCCGCGCACCCGGGTCCTGCGCGCCGTATTGATGGCGGTGCGCTTGGCGGTGGTGCGGACGCGCTTCTTGGAGGAGGCGATATTCGGCATGGGCAGTCCTGCTTTTTCGTAAAAGAGGCGGGCATATAACCCCGGACGGCGCGGGGGTCAATGACTAGCCGCCCGGCCCCCTCGCCCAAGCTCGGGGGCGTTCGCCGGGCAATCGCCGGCCGGCGATTGCCATTTCCGGCTCACTCGCCCTTGAAGGCGGGTTTGCGCTTCTCGGCGAAGGCCGCCATGCCTTCCTTCTGGTCGGCCGTGGCGAACATGGCGTGGAACAGGCGGCGCTCGAAATGCAGCCCCTCGGCCAGGCTGGTCTCCAGGGCACGGTTGACCGCTTCCTTCACCATCTGGGCGGCGGGGGAGGACTGGGCGGCGATCTTGCCGGCGGCCTTCAGCGCTTCATCCATCAGAAGTTCCGCCGGCACCACCCGGGCCGCCAGGCCGCAGCTTTCGGCTTCCGCCGCATCCATCATCCGCCCGGTGAGGCACATATCCATGGCCTTGGACTTGCCGACAAGGCGGGTGAGGCGCTGGCTGCCGCCCAGACCCGGCATGATGCCCAAGGTGATTTCCGGCTGGCCGAATTTTGCTGTCTCGGCGGCGATGATGAAATCGCACACCAGCGCCAGCTCGCAGCCGCCCCCCAGCGCGTGGCCGGCCACCGCCGCGATAATGGGCTTTTTTACCCGCGCGATACGGTCGAACTGATCGCCGTAAAGATTCTCGCGGTACATTTGGGAATAGGTTTTGGGCTGCATTTCCTTGATGTCGGCGCCGGCGGCGAAGGCGCGTTCGGAGCCGGTAACGATCATGCAGCGCACTTTGTCATCGCGGTCCCAGGCCTCCAGCGCATCCGCCAGCTCGTTCAGCAAGGGAGTGTTGAGCGCATTCAGCGCCTCGGGCCGGTTGAGGGTGGCGATGCCCACGGCGCCCGTGACTTCCGTCTTGATATTCATCGCATCCTCAGCTTTGGCATTTGGGACAATAGAAGGTCGAACGCCCGGCCTGCACAATGCGCTTTACGGCCCCGGAGCATTTCTTTTTCGGACCTTCCTTATTCTTGCAGGGCATTCCTTCCCGCCCATAGATCAGGAAGGAATGCTGGAAATTGCCGGGATCGCCTGTCGCCTGGGCATGGTCGCGCAAGGTGGAGCCGCCCGCGGCGATGGCCTGGGTCAGCACCGTCTTTATGGCCGCCACCAGGGGCGCGATGCGCGCAGGAGTGATGGAGCCCGCGAGCCGCTTGGGCGAGATATGGCTGCGAAACAGCGCCTCGCAGACATAGATATTGCCCAGGCCTGCGATCAGCCGCTGGTCCAGCAGTGCCGACTTGATGGGCGTCTTCTTGCCGTCCAGCACCTTTGCCAGATAGGCGGTTTTGAAATCCTCCGACAGTGGTTCCACGCCGATGCCCTTGAACAGCTTGTCCTGTTCGAGGGTTTTGGTGTCCACCAGCGCCATCAGGCCGAAGCGGCGATGGTCGTTGAAGACGATGCGCGCCGGCGCATCGGTCTCGAACACCACATGGTCATGTTTGCCGGTTCCGCAACCGTCCGGCGGGGCGTCATAGACATAGTCGCCCAGCCGGCGCTTCTTGCCGTTTGCGTAAACGCTCATGCGCCCGCTCATGCCCAGATGGATCACCAGCGTTTCGCCGCTGTCGAGATCGGCCAGCAGGTATTTGGCGCGGCGGCGCAGTTTCTTGATCTTGCGACCTTTCGTGCGGGCGATGAAGTCGTGCGGGAAGGGCGTGCGCAGGTCGCCGCGCCGCATCTCGACATGGGTCAGGCGGTACCCTTCCATGGCGGGAGCCAGGCCGGTGCGCACAGTCTCGACTTCGGGCAGTTCGGGCATGGCCTACCCTATAAATAGTCGCGGGCCCGGGCGGTAGCCTATGGCCCCCGCTGCGGGCTATGTTCCAGGCATGGTTGAAAAAACCGCCAGTTTTGGTTTTCGCGACGTGCCCGAGGGGGAAAAGGAAGCCCTGGTGCGCGAGGTCTTCTCATCGGTGGCGGCCCGCTATGACCTGATGAACGACCTGATGAGCGCAGGCGTTCACCGCATCTGGAAGGATGCGATGGTGGAATGGCTGAACCCACAGCCGGGCTGGAAAAGCCTCGACGTGGCGGGCGGCACCGGTGACATCGCCTTTCGTATCGTGGACATGGCGCGCAGCCGAGGCGGCGAGGCGCAGGTCACGGTCTGCGATATCAATGCCGACATGCTGGGCGAGGGCGTGCGCCGCGCGAAGGAAAAGGGCGAAACGGCAATCGAATGGGTTTGCGGCAATGCCGAGAGCCTGCCGTTCCCCGATGCGTCCTTCGACTCCTACACCATCGCGTTCGGCATCCGGAACGTCACCCATATCGAAAATGCTTTGACCGAAGCGCGCCGTGTACTCAAGCCCGGTGGATGCTTCCTCTGCCTGGAATTTTCCAAGGTGGAAGTGCCGGGGCTGGACACGCTGTATGATGCCTATTCCTTCAAGCTGATGCCAAAGATCGGCGGGCTGGTGGCCCAGGATGAGGAATCCTATCGCTATCTGGCCGAAAGCATCCGTCGTTTTCCCACCCAGGCCAAGTTCGCCAGCATGATTTCCAATGCCGGGCTGGGCCAGGTGAAGGTGCGCAACCTGTCGGGCGGTATCGCGGCCATGCATTCGGCCTGGCGGCTCTAGATGGGTGCGGTTTCGAGCTTTCTGCGTCTTGTCCATGCCGCGCGCCTGCTGGCCGGGCCGGCCATGGCTTTTCGCGCCGGGAAGCCCGATGCCGGCACCCGGCTTTCGTCCGCGCTGGAGCGCCTGGGTCCTCCCTATGTGAAGCTGGGCCAGATGCTGGCGACACGGCCCGACATTGTCGGCGCCCAGGTCGCTGCCGCGCTGGAAAATCTGCAGGACCGCCTGCCGCCATTTGCGGAAGCCATCGCCCGGGCCGAAATCGTCCGCGCCTTCAACAAGCCGGTCGAAGCACTGTTTTCCAGTTTCGGCGCGGCGCTGGCGGCGGCCTCGATCGCCCAGGTACACCGCGCCCAGACCAGCGATGTGCCGCCGGTACGCGTGGCGGTGAAAATCCTGCGCCCGGGCGTGCGCGACGCGTTTGCGCGCGATCTCAGGTCTTTTGCGCTGTTCGCCCATTGGGCCGAAAAATATTCCGCCGAGGCGCGCCGGATGCGATTCATGGCGCTGGTGGAAACGCTGGCGCAGAGCGTGGCGCTGGAGCTCGATCTGCGCATGGAAGCGGCGGCGGCTTCCGAACTCTATGAACGCACGCGCGGCGAGGCGGAGTTTCGGGTGCCGCATATCGACTGGTCGCGCACTTCGGAATCGGTGTTGACCAGCGAATGGATTGACGGGGTTTCGGTGCGTGACGTTGCGGCGCTGGCCGCGGCGGGGCGCGATCCCAGGCAGGTGGCAGTGCTGGTGATGCGCAGCTTCCTGACCCAGGCGCTGCGCGACGGCTTTTTTCACGCCGACATGCATCCGGGCAACCTGTTCATTGATGGCGAGGGCCGGCTGGCGGCGGTGGATTTCGGCATCATGGGCCGGCTGGATGCCGACATGCGTCGCTTCATGGCGGGAACCCTGGCGGGGTTCCTGCAGCGCGATTACCGCCGGGTGGCGGAATTGCATTACGAAGTCGGCTTCGTCCCCACCACCCATGCCATCGAAACCTTCGCCCAGGCGCTGCGGGCGATCGGCGAGCCGATTTTCGGACGCAGTGCACGCGACGTCTCGATTGCGCGACTGTTGGGGCAGTTGTTCGAAACCACCCGCCGCTTCGACATGCAGGCGCAGCCGCAGCTGATGCTGCTGCAAAAGACCATGGTGGTGGTGGAAGGTGTCTGCCGCGGCCTCGATCCGGACTTCGACATCTGGGAAGCTGCCCGTCCGGTGGCGGAGAAATGGGTGACGGTGAATATGGGCCCCGAGGCGGCCCTGAACCGCGCCGGCGAAACCTTTGGCGCCCTGGGCAAGCTGGCCCAGGACCTGCCGCAACTGGTGCGTAATGCCGAAGAACTGTCGCAGATGGTGGCCGAAGGCGGTGTGCGGCTGCACCCCGATACCGCCATTCAGATCGCGGCGGAGCAGGAAAAGCGCTCGCGTCCCTCGCGCATCGCCCTGATCGCGGTGCTGGCGGTGATCGCGGTCGCGCTATTGTTCGCGGTGCATCGGCTTTTTTGACAGGATCGCGAAGCGTGCGGTGAGGGTTATCGCCGCCACCAGCAGGCCCAACGCCAGCCCCAGCCAGATTCCATAACCCTGCATCCCAAATGTGAAACCCAGCACCAGACTGGTAGGCGCGCCCACCAGCCAATAGGAGGCGCCCGCCAGCCACATCGGCCCGGCGGCGTCCTTCAATCCGCGCAGGCTCAAGGAGGCCGCGACCTGGATGCCATCCATCAACTGGAAGGCGGCGGCGATGAACAGAAAGCTCACCGCCAGTGCCAGCACATCGGCATTGGCCGGAATATCGGGCAGCCACAGGGTTGCGATCTGGCGCGGCCAGAGCAGCAGCACCAGCGCCATCACGCACATGAAGACACCCGCCATGACGATGGCGGTATAGCCCGCGCGTCGCGCGCCCGCTGTATCGCCCGCACCGGCCGCCAGTCC
This sequence comes from Pseudomonadota bacterium, assembly GCA_041178445.1. Lineage (GTDB taxonomy): Bacteria > Pseudomonadota > Alphaproteobacteria > Micropepsales > Micropepsaceae > Rhizomicrobium. Next base: position 24,799 of record JBEGVG010000108.1, read on the forward strand.
GACGCGCACGGTGGCCGCCAGTCCGATGCCCAGCGGCACCATGAAGGTTATGGAGGGAATGGTGATGGCGATCTGGTGTGCCGCAAGCGCGGTCAGCCCAAACGTGCCCATTGCCAGGGCGGCGCCGTTGAACAGTGCCACCTCGAATACCATGGTGATGCCGATGGGCAGGCCCAGCCGGAACAATTCGCGGAAGGTTTTCCAGTCCGCATGGGTCAGTCGGTGCAGGATGCGGTAGCGCTTGAGCGCCGGAAATCCCAGCGCGATCGCCAGCATCACCACAAAAGCGAAGATGTTGGAGCTGGCGCTGGCGAGCCCTGCGCCCAATATTCCCAATCGCGGGAACCCGAAATGCCCGAAGATCAGGGCATAGTCGGCCAGGGCGTTGAACAGGATTGCCGCCACCAGCACCACCATGGGCGGCACGGCATGCGACAGGGCGGTCGAAAAGCTGCGCAGCACCTGAAAGGCCAGGGCGAAGGGCAGGCCGACGGCCAGCATGGAGACAAAGATCGCGGCGTCCGCCGCCAGTGCCGGGTCCTGACCCGTGAACAAAAGAAACGGCTGGGTGAGAAACAATATTCCCATCAGCGGCAGCGAGACGATGGCGACCGACCAAAGCCCCATGCGCACGGCGGTGCGCACCTCGCGCCGGTCACGTCCTTCCTTGCTGTTGCTGTGTTGGCCCTGGATGTGCGCGATCACCGGCGACACCGCCATGGGCACGCCGCAGCCCACCAGCCACATCAGGAAATAGACGGTGTTGCCCAGCGCACCGGCCGCCAGCGCTTCCTTGCTGTAATGGCCCAGCATGATGGTGTCGGTGGCCAGGATCACCATCTGGGCAAGCTGGGTGGCGGCCAGCGGTATCGCCAGACGCAACAGTTCGCGGCTTTCCAGCAGCCAGGCGTGATGCCGATGGACTGGGATCAGCGGTCCGGGCGAGGTCAGGTCGGGCGGGAACGTCATGTAAAACTGCGGTGTTTTCTGGCGAATTGATGCGAACGGGCCGGTGGGTATAGCGGACTTCCCGGTCTTTGCGCAGTGTGGTTGCCGTCCTATAAAAGAAGAAGAATGGGGCAAGATGAGGCCCTTTTTCTCCACCGTTGGGGGCAGGTTTTGAACCGCAAGCAGCGCCGCGCCGGCAAGACTGCGCCCCCCGCGGCGAGCGTGCCCGAGGCTTTCGCCCAGGCGGTGCAGTTCCATCATGCGGGACGCCTTGGGGAGGCGGAGACGCTTTATCGCCGCGTGCTGGCGTTGGAACCCCGTCATGCCGACAGCCTGCATCGCCTGGGCGTGATTGCTTATCAGGCGGGACAGCCCCAATCGGCCGTGGAACTTATCCGCAAGGCGATTGCGCAAAATGCCGTGGCCGCGCCCTATCATCTGCATCTGGGGCTGGCGCTTGCCGCGCTGGGCCGCCTGGAGGAGGCCATGGCCGCCAGCCATGTCGCCCTGAAACTCGATCCCCATCAGCCGGACAGTCATAACAATCTGGGCGTTCTGCTGATGCAGCTGGGCCAATGGGAGGCGGCGGCGGATCGTTACCGCCAGGCCATCGCCCTGGCGCCAGAGCTGCCCAACGCGCATGGCAATCTGGGCATTGTCCTGCGGTGGATGGGAAAGCCTGGGGAGGCGATAGCCAGCCTGTTACGGTCTTTGGACATTCAGCCCCATCAATCGGAAGTCTTGAGCAACCTGGCCCTGGCGCAGCTGGCGCAGGGCGACAGGCGGGACGCATTGGAAGCTGCGATGCGCGGACTGGTGCTGGAAGAAACGCCGCAAAGCCGAAGGCTGTTCGTCCAGTGCGTCAAGGATCTGCGCTTTGCCGGTGAGGCCGAGGCGTTGCGCCCCTGGCTGCTTCGCGCGCTCAAGGAAGGTTGGGATCGGCCCAGTGATCTGGCGCGGGTGAGCGCGGATGTCGTCAAGCATGCGGGCGATTTGACGAGCGATACTTTGCTTCATGCCTTGCTGCGCCTGACACCGAATCTGGACATGGAACTGGAGACACGCCTGACGGTCTCGCGCCGCGATTTTCTCCAGAGGGCGGCCGTCGCGGAGGAACCGGGTGGGTTGGATTTTTACAGCGCGCTGGCCCAGCAATGCTTCATCAATGAGTATGTTTTTGGCCATGACGATGATGAAATCGCCCTGGCGCGCGAACTGCGCGAGCGGATCAGTGCGGCTGTCGAAACAGGCGCGACGGTTCCGGTAACATGGCTGATCGCGGTGGCGACTTATTTCCCGCTGGGCGCACTTCCATCGGCCAGCCGTCTGCTCGAAAGGTCGTGGCCCGCCGCCGTTGAGGCCATTCTCACACAGCAAATGCGGGAGCCCGAGGAAGAGCAACGCCTGCGCGCGAGCCTGGTGCGAATGACCGAGATTGCAGATGCGGGCTCGCAGGCCGTTCAGGCCCAGTATGAGGAGAATCCCTATCCGCGATGGGTCAGGGCCGGAACGGCCCAGGCGCAGGACCTAACCTTCTATCTGCGACAAAGCTTCCCATACGTCACCGTTGCGCAAGTCGGCAGCGGCGAGTGTATCGACATCCTGATCGCGGGCTGCGGCACGGGTCGCAACGCCATTGAGACGACACAGAAATTCACAGGCGCGCGCACCCTGGCGGTGGATCTCAGCCTGAGCAGCCTGGCCCATGCCGCGCGCAAGTCCCGCGAGATGGGACTGGAAATCGAATATGCCCAGGCCGACCTCTTGGCGCTGGGCGACATCGACCGCCGCTTTGACCTGATCGAGGCCGTCGGCGTGCTGCATCATCTGGCCGATCCGCTTGCCGGCTGGCGGGTGCTGTTGTCCTTGCTGCGCCCCGGCGGAGTGATGCTGCTGGGTTTCTACAGCGAAGTGGCGCGGCAGAATCTGCCACATAGCGCAGGCCGGAGTGCCGATGATGTCCGCCGGGAGCGTCAGCGTCTGATGCAAACCAGCGACCAGCGCGATGTCCTGCTGGCGTCCGCGGACTTCTTCACCACCAGCACCTGCCGCGATCTTCTGTTCCATGTGCAGGAGCATCATCTCACCCTGGCGAGTATCGGCCGGTTCCTTGACGATCAGGGTTTGGTCCTGCTCGGCTTTTGCGTCGATGACGATGTGCTGGCGGCTTACCGCCAGCGCTTTGCGGACGATCCGGCCGCCACTGATCTGGAGCACTGGCAGGAATTCGAGCGGGACAATCCCGACACCTTCGCCGGCATGTATCAATTCTGGGTGCAGAAACCGGTATGACCCTCAACATCGCCCATCGCGGCGGCGCGGCGCTGTGGCCGGAGAATACGCTGCCGGCCTTTGCCGATGCCATTGCCAGCGGCTGTGATGGCGCCGAGCTGGATGTGCAATTGTCGCGCGATGGCGTGGTGGTAGTGCACCATGATTTTCGCCTGATGGCGGGCGTGGCGCGCAAGGACGGGGTGTGGCTGACCGAGCCCGGGCCCCGCATCAAAGACCTGACCCTGGCCGAGTTGCGCGCCTTCGATGTCGGTCAGCCGCAGCCCGGCAGCGCTTATGCGCATCGCCATCCCTTGCTGCATCCGGTGCAAAGCGCTGTTCCCACATTGGAAGAGGTGATCGGGCTGGCACAAAGCGCGCCGCGACCGTTCGACCTGCTGGTGGAGCTGAAATGCGACGCCAGCGCCGACAGCGCCGATCCTGTGATCTTGGCGGACGCGGCCTATGATGTGGTTGCCGCCACGGATTTTCTGTCTGGCGTGATCTTTGTCGGCTTCGACTGGCGGGCGCTGGCGCGCATCCGCCAGCGCGGCGCCCCCTGCTGGTTCACCACCGACAGGCTGAATGGCGATGCCCGTCCGGTCATCGACGCCAGTGAGAGGGCGGGGGGGCAGGGCTGGTTCCCCCATTATTCCGATGCCAGTCCTGAAAGCGTTGCCTATGCACGGACCAGAGGCCTCAAAGTCGGGGCCTGGACGGTGAACAGCGTGGCGGATATGGAGCGGCTGAAGGGGCTGGACGCGATCTGCACCGATCGGCCGGACCTGCTGGCCAGCCTGATTTAGAGGCAGTCACGGAACTTCCCGCATGGCTGGCCGTTGCCTAGCCAGATTTTACGGGAGATTTTCATGTCGCTTCTTAGCATTGTCGTCGTTCTGATTGTCGTTGGCGTGCTGCTTTGGCTGGTCAACACCTACATCCCCATGGACAGCAAGATTAAGTCCATCCTCAATGCGGTGGTCGTGATCTGCGTGGTGATCTGGCTCTTGCAGGCCTTTGGCGTGCTGGGTTCGCTCAATACCATCAGAGTGAATTAGCGCACCACCTGCCGCTCGCCCAGGCTCGCGGCGTTATTCGCTCGAAATGGTCCCTCGCTAGCGTCAGCGTAGTGCGAGACCATTTCGCCTGTCATTTTGCGGAACAAAATGACAGGCCGCTCATAACCCCTCAAACAGCGCCGTGGACAGATAGCGTTCCGCGAATGACGGGATGATCGCCACGATGGTCTTGCCGGAATTTTCCGGGCGTGCGCCCACTTCCAGCGCCGCCGCGATGGCCGCGCCGGAGGAAATGCCGACCGGAATGCCTTCCTGCTGTGCCGCCTTGCGCGCTGTCGAAAGTGCGGTTTCGTTGGAGATGGTGATGACCTCGTCAATCACCTTGCGGTCCAGGATGGCGGGCACGAAGCCGGCTCCGATGCCCTGGATCTTGTGCGGGCCGGGCGCGCCGCCCGACAATACGGGGCTGTCTTCCGGCTCCAGCGCGATCATCTGCACCGAAGGCTTCTTGGCTTTCAGCACCTGGCCGACGCCGGTGATGGTGCCGCCGGTGCCGATGCCGCTGATCACGATATCGACCTTGCCTTGCGTGTCGTTCCAGATTTCTTCCGCCGTGGTCTGGCGGTGGATTTCCGGATTGGCGGGGTTCTCGAACTGTTGCGGGATCACGGCGCCGGGATGCTCGGCCACCAGCTCATGGGCGCGGGCGATGGCGCCCTTCATGCCCTTGGCTGCCTCGGTCAGCTCGATCTGGGCCCCCAGGATCATCAGCATCTTGCGCCGTTCCAGCGACATGGATTCGGGCATCACCAGGATCAGCTTGTAGCCCTTGGCGGCGGCGACGAAGGCCAGCGCAATGCCGGTATTGCCGCTGGTCGGCTCGATCAGGGTGGTGTTGCCGGGCGAGATGATGCCCTGTTTTTCCAGGGCCTCGATCATGCTGACGCCGATGCGGTCCTTCACCGAGGAAATCGGGTTGAAGAATTCCAGCTTCAGCAGGATGTCGGCCTTGGCGCCGGCTTCCTTCGGCATGCGGTTCATCCGCACCAGCGGCGTGTCGCCGATGGTCTGGGTGATGGAGTCATAGATGCGTCCGCGTCCCGGCTTGCCCTGTTCCATGTCTGAACTCCTTTAATGTTGCCGCTCCGGCTTTCGCCGGCGCTCCTAAATGGTGAAATCGGCGCTGTTCTCGGCGCCGGCCTCGACGCCGGCATGACGGGCCCGCTGGCACAGGTCTTCAATGGAGACCGAATCCAGCCGCGTCATCAATTCATCCTGCAAGGTGACGACAAAGGGCGCGACGATGCGCTGGCCCAGGTCCGAGCGGGGCGTGTGCTTCTCCTCATCATCCTCAAGGCTTTCAGCCACCCGCACCACGTCACCCACGGAAATCCGGCGCCGCTCCCGGGCCAGGCGGTAGCCGCCGCGCGGCCCCCGCACGCCCTTGAGAATGCCGGCGCGCACCAATTGTTGCATCACCTGTTCCAGATAGCGCTGCGGCACGCCCTGGCGGGCGGTGATTTCCTTGGCCTGCACCGGTTCGGGCCGGGCGTTGAAGGCGATGTCGATCACCGCCTCCAGCGCCAGCAGGGTTTTGCGCGACAGTTTCAGCATCAGGCTTTGGCTTTCATGCCTGTCGAGCCGAAGCCGCCCGCGCCGCGCTCACTTTCGCTTAAGGATTCCACTTCGGCCAGTTCCGCCTGTTCGTGGCGGGCGATCACCATCTGGGCGATCTTCATGCCGCGGGTGATTTTGAAAACCGTGTCGCTGTGGTTGATCAGGATGGCCTTGATTTCGCCGCGATAGTCGCTGTCGATGGTGCCGGGTGAATTCAGGCAGGTGATGCCGTGATTGAGCGCCAGGCCCGAACGCGGCCGTACCTGCGCTTCCACCCCCAGCGGCAGTTCGATGGCGATGCCGGTGGCCACCGCCATGCGCGCGCCGGGCGCCAGCGCGATTTCGCTGTCGATGGCCGCCAGCAGGTCGAGGCCCGCCGAACCCGGCGTGGCGTAATGGGGCAAGGGCAGGTCCGCCCCGTTGGGAAGTTTCTTGATTCCGACTTTCATGCCGCCCCTTTGAGCTTTTGCGCGATGCGCGCGGCTAGCCGCGTGCCCACTTCATTCTTGGTCATGTCGGGCCAGTCTTCGGTGCCGGCCTCGCTGATCAGATGCACGCGATTGCGTTCCCCGCCCATCACATCGCCCGACACATCATTGGCGATGATCCAGTCGGCGCCCTTGCGCGTGCGCTTGGCGACCGCATTGGGAACCACATCATCGGTTTCGGCGGCGAATCCGATCACCAGCCGCGGCCGGGCCGCATGGGCGGACAGGGTGGCCAATATGTCGGGATTTTCCACCAGCTTGATCAGCGGCACGACACGGTCCGTGGTTTTCTTGATCTTGCTGTTGGCGGCGAAGTCGGGCCGCCAGTCGGCCACGGCCGCCGCCATCACCAGCACGTCGGCGGGCAGGGCGGCTTCGCAGGCCGCCAGCATTTCGCGCGCCGTGGTAACCTGCTGCAGCTTCACGCCACGCGGAGCGGTCAGCGCGACAGGACCGGATATCAATGTGGTGTCGGCGCCGGCCCGCGCCAGCGCATCGGCAATGGCATATCCCTGCTTGCCGCTGGAATGATTGGCCAGGAAGCGCACCGGGTCCACGGGCTCGCGGGTAGGGCCGGCGGTCACCAGCGCGCGAATGCCCGCAAGAGGACCTTCCACCGCCAGGGCGTGTTCGATGGCCGCGACGATCTCGAGCGGCTCGGCCATGCGGCCCGGTCCGAACTCGCCGCAGGCCATTTCGCCGTCATTGGGACCGACGAACAGCACGCCGTCCTTCGCAAGGATATCGCGATTGCGCTTCACCGGCGCGCTTTGCCACATCCGCACATTCATGGCCGGCGCCATCAGCACCGGCTTGTCGGTTGCGAGCAGGGCGGTGGAAGCCAGATCGTTGGCCAGGCCACCCGCCATCTTGGCCATCAGGTCGGCGGTGGCCGGGGCCACCACCACCAGATCGGCGCTGCGCGACAGCTGGATATGGCCCATCTCGGCCTCGTCGGTCAGGCTGAACAGATCGGAATAGATTTTTTCGCCCGTCAGGGCCGAGAGTGACAGCTGCGTGACAAATTCCGCGCCCGCCTTGGTGAGGATGGCGCGGGTGCTGACGCCGCGTTCGGCGAGGCGGCGCACCAGCTCAAGCGCCTTGTAAGCCGCGATGCCGCCACCGATGATCAGAAGGACACTTTTGCCGCGCACGGAAAATCCACGCTGAGTTGGATGGGGTATATAGCAAATCACCACAGGCAAGTGTAATTCACATATAAACTTTTGAATCTGTTTAACAAATAGCCGGTTAAGCCTGCATTCATGTGGCGCTGTCATGCTTGGCCCATGCCTATGACAACCGGTGACCTTTATCGTTTGGCGGGGGACCTTGCAGCGGAGCATGGTCCGGCGGCCTCCGATTATGCCAGCCGCGCGGTGATGACCCTGGAAGCGGAAGGCGCCCATGAACGGGCCCAGTTCTGGTTCGTGATGCTGGTGCTCCTGGGCGACATCCATTCGGGCTCCCGAGCAGCGCATCTCCATTCACTAGTCTAAAGCCTGGGGAAATGGGCTAGCATGGTCTTTGCGCATCCGCAGGACCCTTCATGCCGCTCGATCCCCAGGTGAAAGCCTTTCTCGACAAGGCCGCCGCGATCCCGCGCCCCAAGGCATGGGACGTGCCGCCCGCGATCACGCGCCAGGCTTTTGCCGGTATGATGCAGCTGACCGCCCCCAAGGATGTTCCGGTCGGCAAGATCGAGAATTTCACCATTCCCGGTCCGGGCGGCGAAATTCGCGCCCGTGCCTATGCGCCCGTTGCGGCCAGCGGTCCCTTGTCGGCGCTGATTTTTTTCCATGGCGGCGGTTTCGTTGCCGGCAGTCTGGAAAGCCATGATGGCCTCTGCCGGTTGCTGGCAGCGGAAGGTGGCTTCAAGGTGATCGCGGTCGACTACCGCCTGGCGCCGGAGCATGTCTATCCCGCCGCGCTGGACGATGCCCTGGCCAGTGTGCAGTGGATCGAAGCCAATGCCAGCGCGCTGGGCGTGGATGCAGGGCGTATCGCGCTGGGCGGTGACGGCGCCGGCGCCATGCTGGCGGCGATCCTGACGCAGATCCTGAAGGAAAAGGGCGGCATCAAGATCGCTTACCAGCTGCTGATGTTCCCCAACACACAGATCGGCGGCGATACATCATCGCTCAACGAATTCGCGGTGGGCTACTTCCTGGAACGCCGCGCCATCGAATACTTCCATTTGCTGTATCTGCCGCCGGATGCGGACCGCAATTCGCCGAAAGTGTCGCCCCTGCGCGGCAAGGATTTTTCCGGCCTGCCGCCCGCCTATGTGATGCTGGCGGGCTATGACCCGCTGCATGATGAAGGTCTGGCCTATGCGGAAAAACTGCGCGCTGCCGGGGTGAAGGTCACCATCGCCGATTATGCCGACATGGTGCATTGCTTCATCTATCTGCAGACGGTGCTGCCCCAGGCCCATGATGCGGTGGCCCGCGCCGCCAAAGCCGTGCGCGAAGCCCTGGACGCCGCTTAAGGCGCGTCCGAAGTCAGAACAGCTTTGGGGTCCAGGACGGCTTTGATCGCGCGGCGCAAGTCCGAATCCGGCATGCTGTCTTCGGGCATTTGCGCTTTCAAAACGTCCAGTGCGGCCTGGCGGACGGCTTGCGCCTGGGCCACATCGCCGTTGAGCGCACGCGGAAAGACGAAGGTGCAAACCAGTCCGGCGCCGTCATGGCGCGCGCCCGTGACTTGCGTCAGCACCAGGCCATGGGCGCCGGCACGCGGAGCGTGGGCGCGCATCGCCTGATCCAGCGCGGTGCGCAGGGCGGCGTACAGCACCGGCAGGTTCGACCAGCTGGCGCTGGTGCGGATTCTGTCCACCGTCACGCCGTGATCCAGCAGCAGGGGACGGTAATCCTGCGGGGGCGGGGTTTTCCATGCCTGGGCGCCGAGTTTTTTGGCCAGGACGTCAAAACGCTGGCGCGAGATTTCCACATCCGCCGTCCGGCCGCTGAAGGTGATACGGAGCGCCGCCGCACTGTCTCCAAGCTGGTTCAGCCCGCGCAGCATCTCCGCCATCCGCCGCAGGAGGGTCGGGGCCTGGGTCATGGCCGCCAGGCGGCGGTGGAAACGTGTTTCCTCGGCATCCGACAGGCGCAGCGAAGTGCGGGACAGGCTTTCACGCCCAGTCTCGCGCATGGCGGCAAGCCCGCTGGCAAAGTCGGGAAACAGATAGTCCAGATGCAGCGTGCTGGCGGGCGCGGCACGGATGCGCAAGGTGGCTGCGGTGACGATGCCAAAGCTGACCGGCGACACCGGCAGAGCGCGCGATGGGACCAAGCCCTGCGGTGTTGCCACGCACACGTCCATGACGTCGTCGGTACCGATGCCCCGCGCGATCCAGCGGCCAAGGTTGGAAAACTCCGCCGGACCGAAGTCCATCCCGCGCGCCGCGAGCTGGCGCGCCAGTTCCGCGCTGGGGATCCCGGCCCGGACTTGGGCCAGACCCGAAACGGCATCCAGCGACAATACTTCGTTCATGTCACGCAGTTCGCAGGTCACACGGGTGGAATATCTGGTTTTCCCGTTTCCCACCCCAATGCCGGCTTGGGCGCAGATTTCCAGCAGCGCCAGGACTTCGGCTTCGGTGCGGGGATACAGGACCGCATCGGGTGCATGGGAGAGATCGGCGCTGCGCAGCCGGAGCAAGCTGGCTGCGTCCGTTCTGGCGATATGGGCGATGCGCGTCTCATCATCCAGGCGCAGGCCTTCGCCGAGCAGGGCGGCAAGTTCCTGCCGCGCCGCTTCCGGAAGGTGCGGGGGAGGCAACGCCATTTCCGACCGCGGACGGGCAGGCGTGGCCAGCAGCGCCGGCATCCCCAAGGATTGCGCCAACCAGCGCCAAGCCGGTTCGGCTGGCGCGGCATCGGCGGTCCAGCGAATCCATGGAGTCATGGGCCAAGTCTAACCCAAAAAAAAGATCAGACCCGCAGGTTGAGGGCGGCGGGATATATTTCAAAACTGGCGGGCAGCACGCCCGCGCTTTCGCCATCGGTCTCCACCGCCACCGGCCCGCTGGTGTCCAGGGTGGGGGCCGCGGTCAGCCGCGCCGAACGCAGGCGCCGCCCGGCCGATTTCATGGCTTGCAGGATGCGGCGGCAGGATTCACCAGCCGAAATTTCGATATCCAGCAGCCCGCCATAAGGCGAAAGCCGCACGCTGGAGATGCCCGCAATCTCGTCATAGCCGGATGCGATCAGGCGCACCCGGCAGGTGCGCCATCGGACCAATGCCATCATGCTGTGCCAGGCCTGGGCGAAACGATGCCCGAACATCCAGGCAATGCGCGCGCTGCCCAAGGCGCGCGCGATGCTGCCCGAGAGGCCGAAACTGGCGACACCCAGAAAGTGGCGCGAGACCAGCGCTCCGCTTTCGCTCAGGCAGGAGACGCGCGCCACATCCACCTTGCGCACATGCGCCTGTTTGAGATGCTCGATCCCCGCGCGCCAGCCCGGCAACAGTCCGAATTTGCGGCACAAGGCACTGTCATCGCCGCTGTGTACAAAGCTGAAGGTTGCATCTGGCGAAACCGGGGCGCCGCGATCAAAAAAGCCGTTCAGGGCTTCGTTGATGGTGCCGTCGCCGCCCACCGCGATAATCTCCATATGCCCGTCGCGCAGCGCATCGCGCACCATATGGGCGGCCTGGGCCGGGGCGGCGGTGACGAAAAAGGACATCAGCGGAAATATCCGCTCCAGCGCTTCCTCGATTTCGCGCCAGTCCCGGCCGGTCTGGCCGCCCGCCGCATTGGGATTGAAGATCACAAAGGCCGTCATGCCGCCGTCCGATAGATCGGGGCCAGGCTGTCGATCTCGCGGGCCTTTTTCTCTTCGTTCCAGCCCAAATGCGCCGCCATCAGGCTTGCCACTTTTTCCACCGCCGCCGCGCCGGGTGGGCCGAACTGGCCCAATCCCGTCCGCCGCATCACCATGTCCTCCAGGGTAAGGGCCATTTCCTCATCCAGCGCGAAACGCACCTGGGCCAAGGTGTCACCGCTTTTCCCCAGGCTCGCAAGGTCGGTCAGCTTGGCGCCTTTCAGGGCAGCGGGCAGGCGCGCGCCCAGCATATGGGCCAGGTTGCGCAAGGATGAAATGCCGGGCCAGGTCTTCTGGTAGCCGCGTACCATCTGATCGAAACGGTCGAATCGTCCGCCCGGAAGTGGCGTCGTGGCAGTGGCGCAGGGATTGGCCTTGGCACCCAGCTTTTTCACCAGCGCGTCGGTGATGGTCTGGGCCAGGGCGCGCGAGGTCGTCCATTTGCCGCCCAGGGCGGAAAACACGCCGTCCAGCTGTTCGTCCGCACCGTGATTCACCAGTTCGGAGCGGCGGCTGACATTGTAGCTGTCCTTGGAGCCGTCGCTGACCAAAGGCCGCAGACCGGCATAGAAGAATTGTACCTGCTCGACACCCAACTGGGCGGACGGCAGATATTTGCGGAAGCTGCCCAGCAGCCCCTCGATATCGCTTTCATCAACCGCAACGGTGGAAGGATCACCGCTGAAAGGCGTATCGGTGGTGGCCAGCAGTGTGTGGCCACGCCAGGGCAGGGCAAAGAGATGGCCGTTGCCAGCCTCGATGGTCAGTGCGGACTTGCTGATCTGGGGCACCAGCAGATGAATGCCCTTGGAGCGAGTCAGCTTGTGCGCGGCCTGACGGCCGGTCGCCTGTTCCAGGAACAGGTCGGCCCAGGGGCCCGCGGCGACCAGCACGGTCTTGGCGCGGATGTCAAAAACAGCGCCGGTCAATACCTCATGCGCGTTGACGCCTTCCACTTTGCCGTCCCGCAGCAGCAGCCGGTCGGCGGAGACATAGTTGGCGATGGCAGCGCCATGCGCATCGGCATCGATCAGGCATTCCAGGGCGATGCGCTCGGGCGCGTACATCTGGGCATCGTGATATTCGAACGCGCCTTCAAAGCCATCGCCTGCCAGAACCGGCTCGCGCGTCAGCGCGTCCGCTTTGCTGATCAAGCGATGACCGGGCAGGCGCTGGCCGGGGTCTTCTAGACGGTTGCGATCGAAGGACAGCAGGTCGTACAGCGTCAGACCCGCGCGCAGTTTCATCCGTTCAGCCAGTCCGGCGTGATACAGCGGCAGCAGGAAGGGTAGCGAGCGCACCAGATGCGGCGCGATGCGCATCGGATGACGACGCTCGCGCAGGGATTCGCGCACCAAAGAGAATTCCAGATTGCGCAGATAGCGCAGCCCGCCATGGGCCAGCCTGGAATTGTGGGCGCTGGTCGCGGAAGCGAAGTCGCGCGCTTCAATCAGCGCCACTTTCAATCCGCGCAAGGCGCAATCGCGCGCGGTGAAGCAGCCGGTGACGCCGCCGCCGATGATCAGGACGTCGAATGTTTCGTTGGAGAGCCGGGAAAGGGCGCGCTGCATGCGCGCAAGGCTAGCGTTTCAGATCCGATAAGCGAACTGCTTACTTGATCTTGCCTTCCTTGAATTCGACATGCTTGCGCAGCACCGGATCGTACTTCTTGATCGAGAACTTCTCGGTCATGGTGCGGGTGTTCTTCTTGGTGACATAGAAAAAGCCGCTGCCACTTTCGCTGTTGAGGCGGATCTTCGCGGTGGTCGGCTTCGCCATGGGAAACTCCAAGAAAGTCAGGTCGAGAGGGCGGGGTAATGGGGGATAAGCCCCTATCCTGTCAAGCAAATCTGCCCAAAAGGGCGGAAATCAGCGTTTTTTGCCCCGGAAACGGTCCTTCTTGGGGCCTTTTCCCGGGCGCCGGGCGGGGCTTTTCCCGGTCCGCTGGGAGGTGTCCCCGGACCCATCGGCCAAGGCGAATCTGAGTCCCCCGGTGATGGGGGCCGCTTCCAGCAGCTTCACCGTCAGGGCTGCGCCCATGCCATAGACCACGCGGCTGCGCTGGCCGATCAGCGCCTGGCGCTTTTCGTCGTGATGGAAATAGTCGGCGCCCAGGCTGCGGATGGGGATCAGGCCTTCGGCGCCCGACTCCGCCAGGCGGACGAACAGGCCGAAGCGGGTGACACCGGTGACGCGGGCATCGAAATTCTGTCCGATACGGTCTTCCATGAAGGCCGCGACATAACGGTCGGTGGAATCGCGCTCTGCGGCCATGGCGCGGCGCTCGGTCATGGTGATGTGTTCGGCGGCACCGCCGAGCGTCGCCATCTCGCGGTCCGTCAGGCCACCTTCGCCCAGATCGAAGGCGCGTATCAGGGCGCGGTGCACGATCAGGTCGGCATAACGGCGGATGGGGGAAGTGAAGTGCGCGTACTTCGCCAGGTTCAGGCCAAAATGCCCGATATTGGCGGGATCATAGATTGCCTGGGCCTGGCTGCGCAGCACCACGTCGTTCATCACCGCTTCGTGCGGCGTACCTTTCGCCCCTGCCAAGATTCGGTTGAAGCTGCCCGGTTGCAGCACCTGGCCCTTGGCGAAGGTGATGTTCAAGGTGCGCAGGAAGTCGGAAAAGGCGAACAGCTTTTCCTTCGACGGCGTGTCATGCACCCGGTAGATTAGCGGCGTGCGGGCTTTCTCCAGCGCCTCGGCGGCCGCGACATTGGCCAGCACCATGAACTCTTCAATCAGCTTCATGGATTCCAGCCGCTCGCGATAGGCGATGGAGGCCACCTTGCCGTCGGCGCCCAGGATCACGCAGCGCTCCGGCAAATCCAGATTCAAGGGATCGCGGACATTGCGGGCGATGGTGAGGGATTTGTAGGCTTCCCACACATCCGCCAGCGTCTTCTTCACCACCGCATCCATCCCGGCATGGGGATTGCCGTCGAAGGCGGCCTGCGCCTGGGCATAGGTCAGCCGTGCGGCGGACCGCATCACGGCCCTTAAGAATGTGTGGCCCTTCTTGTGGCCCTTGTGATCGAACACCATCCGCGCCACCAGGCAGGGGCGGTCCACGCCTTCCTTCAGCGAACACAGATCGGCCGACAATTCCTCGGGCAGCATCGGCACCACCCGGTCGGGGAAATAGGCGCTGTTGCCGCGCTTGAGCGCTTCCTTGTCCAGCGCCGAACCCGGCGTGACGTAATGGGCGACATCGGCGATGGCCACCAGCACGACATGGCCGCCGGGATTGCGGGGATCATCGTCCAGACCGGCCCACACAGCATCGTCATGATCGCGCGCATCCGGCGGGTCAATGGTGACCAGCGGAATGGCGCGCAAGTCGGTACGGCCACGCGGGTCAATCGGCTGTGCCGCCTTGGCTTCCTCGATCACGGCCTTGGGAAATTCTGTGGGAATGCCGTGATCGTGAATGGCGATCAGGCTGATGGTTTTGGGCGAATCCATGCTGCCGATGCGCTCGACAACCTTCACCCGGCTGAATCCGGCGATGCGCCCCGGCTTGGGCTCGGCCGCCACCAGTTCATTGTGCTTGGCGCCGCCCAGATCGGATTTGTCGAGCGCGTATTCGGTGCGCTCCTTCTTGTTGATCGGCACCAGCCGCCAGCCGGTGGAGGGGGCGTCGCGCAACACCCCGATCAGCTTGGTCGGGGTTTCCTGTTCCAGCCGCCGGATGACATGGGCCTCGTAGGATTCGCCGTGGCGCTCCAGCCGCGCCAGCAGGCGGTCGCCCGGTCCGGGCGCTGCGCCGTCCTTGGGCGGCATCACATAGACGGTGGGCGGTTCTTCATTGCTATCCCAGGCCAGGGGGCGGGCCAGCACTTCGCCGTCCTCATCCACGCCGGTGATCTCGACGATGCCGACTTCGGGCAGTTCGCCGCGCTTGATGAAGCCTTTCTTCTGACGGCCTTCAATGGCGCCTTCGGCTTCCAGCTCTTTCAGAATTCGTTTGAGCACGATGCGGTCCGAGCCTTTCAGGCCCAGCAGTCTGGCAAGATCGCGCTTGTTGGCGCCGGCCTTGGTGGCCAGCAGTTCGAGCACCCGCGCCTTGTCCAGCGCGCGTGTGTTGGTGGGGGTTTTGTCTTTCTTCAATTCCTAATCGCCTGCCATCTCGGGCTCTTTGGCTTTTTTGCCGGAAGCCGGAGGCTTGCCCTTGGGGGCGGCAGCTTTCTTTTTGCTTGAGGTTTTGGCCGCCGCCTTTTTGGGCGCCGCCTTTTCTTTCTTTTCGGTTTTGGGCTTTTCTGCCTTCGGCTTGGCCGTTTTGGCGGACTTCTTTTTCTTGCCGCCCTTGGCCGCGCGTTCGGCGATCAGGGCCAGCGCCTGTTCCATGGTCACGGAATCGGGCTCGGTGCCTTCGGGCAGGGTGGCGTTGGTTTCGCCGTCGCTGACATAGGGGCCGAATTTTCCCTTCAGCACCTTGATCGGCTTGCCGTCCGGCGCCGCACCCAGGTCCTTGAGCTGCTGCGCGCCGCGGCGGCCCGGCCCCTTGGCCTTCTTCTCAGCGATCAGGGTGACGGCATGGTTGAGGCCGATCTCGAACACATCTTCGGGCGAGGGCAGCGAGGCATAGATGCCGTCGTGATAGACGTAAGGTCCGAAGCGGCCGAAATTGGATGTGATCTTCTTGCCATCTTCGGGATGCACGCCGACTTCGCGCGGCAGGTTGAGCAGCTTGACCGCCAGTTCCAGGTCGACATCGCTCTTGTCGGTGCCCTTGGGCAGGCCGCTGCGCTTGCGCTTGTCGCCTTCGCCGCGCTGCACATAGGGCCCGAAGCGCCCCGTGCGCAGGGTGATCATGTCCTCGCTGTCGGGGAACAGGCCGATTTCCACCGGGCCGGCATCACCTTCACCGGGCTTGGCGCCCAGCTGGCGGGTGAACTTGCAGTCCGGGTAATTGCTGCAGCCGACGAAAGCGCCGAAGCGGCCGAGCTTGAGATTCAACCGGCCATTCTCGCAGGACGGGCACTTGCGCGGGTCCAACCCTTCTTCGCCTTCCGGGAAGATGTGGGTCGACAGCACGCTGTCCAGTTCGTCGATGACGTCGCGGATCTTCAGGTCCTTGGTTTCGCCCACCGCGGCGGATAATTCGGTCCAGAAATCGCGCAACAGTTTCTTCCAGTCCAGTTTTCCGGCGGAGATTTCGTCCAGCTTCTCTTCCAGATCGGCGGTGAAGTCATAGGCGACATAGCGCTTGAAGAAGCTGTTCAGGAAGATCGTGACCAGCCGGCCTTTGTCCTCGGGAATAAAGCGCTGGCGGTCCATCCGCACATAGGCGTGGTCGCGCAACGTGGACAGGATCGAGGCGTAAGTGGACGGGCGGCCAATGCCCAGCTCTTCCATCTTCTTGACCAGGCTGGCTTCGGAATAGCGCGGCGGCGGCTCGGTGAAGTGCTGCGCCGGATTGATGCTGTCCACGCTGGTCGTGTCGCCGGCGGCCAGCTTGGGCAGGCGCGAGCCGCTTTCGTCGTCGGCGTCGTCCTGGCCTTCCTGGTAGAGGACCTGATAGCCGTCGAACAAGGTGACGGTGCCGGTGGCGCGCAGGGTGATCTTCTTGTCGGCGGACAGAACTTCGACCGTTGTGCGCTCCAGCTGGGCGCTTTCCATCTGGCTGGCCATGGCGCACTTCCAGACCAGTTCATACAGTTTGGCGGCGTCGGCATCGAGGAACTTGGCCATCTGCTTGGGCGAGCGGGCGAAGCTGGTGGGGCGCACCGCTTCATGGGCTTCCTGGGCATTGGCGGCATTGTTGGTATAGGTGCGTGCGCTGCCCGGCACGTATTTCTGGCCGTAACGGCTGGCGATCACGTCGCGCGCTTCGTTGATGGCTTCGCCCACCATGGTGATGCCGTCGGTACGCATATAGGTGATCAGGCCGGTGACGTCGCCTTCGATCTCCACACCTTCATACAATCCTTGCGCGATCTGCATGGTGCGCTTGGCGTTGAAGCCCAGCTTGCGGCTGGCCTCCTGCTGCAGGGTCGAAGTCTTGAAAGGCGGCTTGGGATTGTCGCGGACCGGGCTGGCCTCGACCGATGCGACGGCGAAGGACTGCGCCTTGATGGCCGCGACGGCGCGGTCGGCATCGGCCTGGTTGGTCAGCGACAGTTTTTCGATTTTCTTGCCGTCCAGCTGGACGAGGCGGGTCTGGAAGGTGCCGCTGGCGGCCGACAGGTCGGCGTCGATGGACCAGTATTCCTGCGCATTGAAGGCTTCGATCTCCTGTTCGCGTTCCACCACCAGGCGTAGCGCGACGCTTTGCACCCGTCCGGCCGAGCGCGCGCCCGGCAGCTTGCGCCACAAAACGGGCGAGAGGGTGAAGCCGACCAGATAGTCGAGGGCCCGGCGCGCCAGATAGGCGTCCACCAGTTCCTTGTTGATCTCGCGGGGATGCTGGATGGCTTCAAGCACCGCGGTCTTGGTGATGGCGTTGAAGGCCACCCGCTCGATCGGCATCTTGCCCAGGATATTCTTCTCCTTGAGCACTTCTAATATGTGCCAGGAAATGGCCTCGCCCTCGCGGTCAGGGTCGGTGGCCAGGATCAGCTTGTCGGCGCCTTTCACGGCGGCCGCTATGTCCTTGATCTTGGAGGCGGCCCGGGCATTCACATCCCAGACCATGGAGAAATCATCGTCCGGCTTGACCGACCCGTCCTTGGAGGGGAGGTCGCGGATATGCCCGAAACTGGCCAGCACTTTATAATCGCTGCCCAGATACTTGTTGATGGCTTTGACCTTGCCGGGGGATTCGACGATCAGGACGTTCATATAGGAATCAGAACCTAAAGTTGGAAAAGAAGGGCTTATCTGGGGTCGTGGAGGCGCTCTGCAAGCTGGGTCCGGCAAACGGGGCGGGACACTGGTCGAAGCCGCCAACGCCTGTCAACGCGAGTGGGGCTGAGAAACACAACTTATAAGTGTATTTCTGGACGGTAATCGCGTGAAATTGAACCATGAGTTGTAGTTCCGTTCTGCGACCGATCATGGTTAAGCCGCAAAAGCTTTCCGAATTCGTAACGCCGCCCCTCCGCCAAAAAGGCAGCTTTGCCGCCGGGAGCGGGCTCCGGGAAGGTTTTTGCCGTCGGCGATCAGGCGGTTAGCCGACGGTCCGCGCGGAACTTTCGCAAAAAATTATTTCCGCAGGGGCCGATTTTGGGTGTCGGTCAGGCCCAGCTCACCCGGTTTCCGGGCTGGCGGACGCAGCGCCCTGCCAGCTCCAGTTCCAGAATCACGGTCAGAACCGCACCGGCCAGGGCCCCCAGCTGGCGGATCAGTTCGTCGATTTCAACCGGCGCCGGGCCCAGGGCCTCTTCAACCCGGGCGCGAATGCGGTCGGCCTCCACTTCCAGTTCGGCCAGGGCCGGCGGCGCGCCGCCGCCTTCGCCGCCATCCGGCTCGCCGAAGCCGCCGCCCAGCATGGGGCGCAGCACCGCCAGGACATGCTCGGCGCTTTCGGTCAGGGTGGCGCCTTCGCGGATCAACCGGTTGGTGCCGCGGGCGCGCGGGTCCAGCGGTGAGCCCGGCACCGCGAAAACCTCGCGGCCCTGATCGAGCGCATACTGGGCGGTGATCAGCGAACCGGACTTTTCCGCCGCCTCCACCACCACCACGCCACGCGCCAGGCCCGAAATGATGCGGTTGCGCCGCGGGAAGTGTCGCGCCTGGGGCGCTTCACCCAGCCGCATTTCCGAGACGATCACGCCCTGGTCCCGGATTGCCTCATAGAGTTTTCGATTCTCCGGCGGATAGACGATGTCCACGCCGCCCGCCACCACCGCCACGGTACCTACCGCGAGCGCCGCTTCATGGGCGGATGCGTCGATGCCCCGCGCCAGGCCTGACGCCACCACGAGTCCGGCGAACCCCAGATCACGCGACAGTGTGTCGGTGAATTTGCGGGCGAGCGCGCTGGCATTGCGGGCGCCGACAATGGCGACCATATCCTTCTTCAGCAGATGGGGATGGCCCAAAATGCTGATCAGCGGCGGCGGTGCTTCCAGCGCGCCAAGTCCGCGCGGATATTCCGATTCACAGGAGGCGATCAGGCGTCCGCCCAGTTTGGCCAGTTGCGCGATCTCGTTTTCCGCCTGCGCCGGGTCAGGCAGGACGAAGTTCCTGCCGCCACCACGGCTCGCCATGCGCGGCAGGTTCTCGAGCGCGGACGATGCCGAGCCGAACCGTGCGACCAGATTGTGAAAGGTGACCGGCCCCACATGCTCGGTGCGCGACAGCCGCAGCCAGGCGCGGCGTTCGGCGTCAGTGAGCTGTGCCATGCCCAGCGCTTTTTTTACCGATGCGCGGTTCTTCGCCGCTGAGCAGGCGGCGAATATTGTCCCGGTGCATCCAGGTGATCAGTGCGGACAGCAGCAGCGCCAGCGCCGCATAGCCATGATGGCCGAAAATCAGGAAAAGCGCGGGCGACAGGGCTATGGCGACCAGCGCGGCCAGCGAGGAGATACGCCAGAGGAAGGCCGCACCCAGCCAGATAGCCGCCACCAGAAATCCCACCGGCCAGTAAAGCGCGATGGCAATGCCCAGAAAGGTGGCGACGCCCTTGCCGCCCTTGAATTTTAGCCAGACCGGAAACAGATGACCCAGCACCGCGCCCAGCGCGGCGAAGATTTCCGCGCCGGCCGGCAGCATGTGGCGCGCCGCAATCACGGCAACGGCGCCCTTGAGCCCATCATATAACAGCGTTGCGGCCGCTGCCCATTTCTTGCCGGTGCGCAGCACATTGGTGGCGCCGATATTGCCGGAGCCGATCTTGCGCACGTCTCCGGCGCCGGAGATCCAGGTGAAGAAAAGCCCGAACGGGATGGTGCCCAGCAGGTAACCGAGCAGCAACGCCTGGAGAAGAATGGCGATGGTCATGGGCGCGACGATGCCAGCCTTTGGCGTGAAAATCTATCCGGTGATCTATCTGGCGTCGAACACGCATTCGCCGCCGACGAAAGTGGCGCGGGCGGTCCCGGAGAATTTGCGCCCTTCGAAAGCGGTGTTGCGGGCGCGGCTATGCAGCTTCTCCGCATCCACCATCAGCGGTTCGCCGGTATCGATCAGCACCAGATCGGCGGGCGCGCCTTTTGCCAGGGTGCCGGCGGGAAGGCCGAAGATGCGCGCCGGCGCGGCGGTCAGGGTCGCCAGCACATGCGTCAGGCTGGCATGGCCTTCATGCACCAGGGTCAGCGCGGCGGGGAGCAAAGTCTCCAGCCCCACCGTGCCGGCGGCGGCGGCGGCGAAGGGTTGGCGCTTGGTGTCGGCGCCCTGGGGTTCATGGCTGGAAACGATGGCATCGATGATGCCGGAGGCCACGCCTTCCACCATGGCGGCGCGGTCGGCTTCGCTGCGCAGCGGGGGGCTTACCTTGAGGAAGGTGAGGTAGGCCCCGACATCCAGTTCGTTTAGCATCAGGTGATGGGCGCTGACCGCGCAGGTGACCGGTAATCCGCGCGCCTTGGCGGCAGCCACCGCTTCCAGAGCGGCGCGGGTGGAAATCTGGCCGAAATGATAGCGCGCGCCGGTCAGCTCGATCAGGCGGATGTCGCGCTCCACCATCATGGCTTCGGCGATGGCCGGCGCGGCGGGCAGGCCCAGCCGTGTGGCGAACTCGCCTTCGGTGGCCGACGCGTTTAGCACCAGTTCGGGATCCTCGGCATGGCCGATCACCAATGCGTTGAACGTGGCGGCATAGGATAAGGCGCGGCG
>JBEGVG010000109.1:0-5437 GCA_041178445.1 Pseudomonadota bacterium
TGCCGACGCCGGTGACGTTGTCGTTCCTGGATGACTAACTGCGATAGCTACCGTTGATGTCGATATAGCCGTGCGTCAGGTCACAGGTCCAAACGCGGGCCGCGCCCTTGCCGATTCCCAGATCGACGGCGATCTCGACATCGCGGCCTGATACCGCCTTGGTCGCGATAGCCTCGTTGTATTTGGCGGCGCGCATGCCCCTCTCGGCCACGACATGACCGCCGAAGGAAATCTTCAGCCGGTCGCGGTCGGCCTTCTCGCCGGCCTTGCCCACCGCCATTACCACCCGGCCCCAATTGGCATCATTGCCGGCCACCGCCGTTTTCACCAACGGCGAATTGGCGATGCTGAGCGCGATGCGCTTGGCCGCCTTGTCATTCTCGGCGCCGGTGACATCGATGCGGATCAGCTTCTGCGCCCCCTCGCCATCCTTGACCACCTGCAGCGCCAGGTCGAGCAGCAGCGCGTCCAGCTGCCTGCGGAAGTCGAGCAACTTCTTGTCCGACGCCCTGGTGATGGCCGCGTGCTTGGCGCCCTTGCCGGTGGCAAACAGCATCAGCGTGTCGCTGGTCGAAGTATCGGAATCCACCGTGATGGCATTGAAGCTGGGACCGACGCCGGCGCTCAGGCATTCCTGCAGCACGCCGGCCGGCAGGTTCGCATCGGTGAAGACAAAGGACAGCATGGTCGCCATGTCGGGCGCGATCATGCCCGAGCCCTTGGCGATGCCGTTGATCGTCACCTTGACGCCGTCGATATTGGCGGTGGCGGTGGCGGCTTTGGGGAACGTGTCTGTGGTCATGATGGCGTCGGCGGCGGCGCGCCAGTTGCCGGCCGCTGTTTCGCGCGCCACATCCGACAGCACGCGGGTGATTTTGGCGGTGGGCAGCGGCTCCCCGATCACGCCGGTGGAAGCCATGAACACCTCCTGCGGACGGCACCCCGCCACGGCCGCGGCTTCATTCGCGATTTCGCGCACACCCTCCAGCCCCGCCTTTCCCGTAAAGGCATTGGCATTGCCGCTATTGACCACCAATACACGGGCGACCCCGCCCTTAAGTTTCTCCTGACACCATAGGACCGGCGCGCTGGCCGTCCTGGACTTGGTGAAGACACCAGCCACCTGGGTTCCCGGCGCAAGCAAAGCGAGCAGGACATCGGTGCGCTGCTGATAGCGCACCCCGGCTGCCGCTGTGCCCAGGCGAACCCCGGCCAGGGGCGGCAGTTTGGGGAAGCTTTTGGGGGCCAAGGGGGAGATGGCTGGGCCTGCGGCCTTGGCGCCTGCGACCTTGCCCGCAACCTTGGAAGTCGCCTTCTGAGTCGGTTTCGCAGTTTTCGCCATTATTCCCCCCGGTTTGCCGGGGATATTGTTAAAAACCCCCGGTTTGACAAGAGAGTAGCGCGTTCTTATGTCTCCCGCGCGGCCGCCATGCGCAAAAGGCGGCCTCTTTTGGGCCTGACGGTATTTGGGCCCCTTCCGGCCGTAAGTAGAGGATTTTCATGCTGGGTCTCGGCACGTTTGCCAAATCGCTTTTCGGGTCCGCCAACGACCGCAAGGTCAAGCCCCTGTGGGGCACCGTGGCCGAGATCAATGCCCTGGAAGACCGCTTCAAGGCGATGTCGGACGAAGAGCTGCGGGGTATGACCCCGGCCTTTCGCGAGCGGCTGGCCAAAGGCGAAACCCTGGACGACCTGCTGCCCGAAGCCTTTGCGGTGGTGCGCGAAGGCGCCAAACGGACCCTGGGCCAGCGCCATTTCGACGTCCAGCTGGTCGGCGGTATCGTCCTGCACCGGGGCAACATCGCCGAGATGAAGACCGGCGAAGGCAAGACCCTGGTCGCCACCCTTCCCGTCTATGTCAATGCCCTGGCCGGCAACGGCGTGCATGTGGTGACGGTCAACGACTATCTCGCCCGGCGCGACAGCGACTGGATGGGCCAGATCTATCGTTTCCTCGGCATGAGCGTGGGCGTGATCGTCCATGGCCTGAACGATGAAGAGCGCAAGGCCGCCTATGCCGCCGACATCACCTACGGCACTAACAACGAATTCGGCTTCGACTATCTGCGCGACAACATGAAATACTCGCTGGATACGATGAGCCAGCGCGGCAACAACTTCGCCATCGTGGACGAAGTGGACTCGATCCTGATCGACGAAGCCCGCACCCCGCTGATCATCTCGGGGCCCACCGAAGACCAGACCGAAATGTACCGTTCGGTGAACGCCGTGATGGGCGCGCTGGTCAAGGAAGATTACGACCTGGATGAAAAGACCCGCCAGGCCTCGCTGACCGAGATCGGCAACGAGCACATGACCCAGATCCTGCGCACCGCGGGCGTCCTGGAACAGGGCGACCTGTATGACACCGAAAATATCGCCATCGTCCATCATGTGAACCAGGCGCTGAAGGCGCATCTGCTGTTCCAGAAGGACAAGGATTACATCGTCAAGAACGGCCAGGTCGTCATCATCGACGAATTCACCGGCCGCATGATGGAAGGCCGCCGCTATTCCGAAGGCCTGCATCAGGCGCTGGAAGCCAAGGAAGAGGTCCAGGTCCAGCCGGAAAATGTGACCATGGCTTCCATCACCTTCCAGAATTACTTCCGCCTGTACGACAAGCTGGCGGGCATGACCGGCACGGCCATGACCGAAGCCGCGGAATTCATGGACATCTACAAGCTGGACGTGCTGGAAATTCCCACCAACGTACCGGTGTCGCGCAAGGATGCCGACGACGAGGTCTATCGCACCGCCGAGGAGAAGAACGAGGCGATCATCAAGCTGATCATTGCCTGCCGCGAGCGCGGCCAGCCGGTACTGGTCGGCACCACCTCGATCGAGAAATCCGAGCAGCTTTCCGAAATCCTCAAGAAGCGGAAAATCCAGCACAATGTGCTGAACGCCCGCTATCACGAGCAGGAAGCCTTTATCGTCGCCCAGGCAGGTCAGCCGGGCGCGGTGACCATCGCCACCAACATGGCGGGCCGCGGCACCGACATTCAGCTGGGCGGCAATGCCGACATGCGCATCAAGGCGGAACTGGTCGGCGTGACCGACGAGGCCGAGATCGCCCGCAAGAGCGATGAAATCCGCCGCGAAGTGGCGGAGTACAAGCAAAAGGCGCTGGCCGCCGGCGGCCTCTACATGATCGGCACCGAGCGACACGAAAGCCGGCGCATCGACAACCAGCTGCGCGGACGTTCGGGCCGCCAGGGCGATCCCGGCGCGTCCAAATTCTTCCTGTCGCTGCAGGACGATCTGATGCGCATCTTCGGCTCGGACCGCATGGATGCCGTCCTCACCAAGCTGGGCCTGGAGCCGGGCGAAGCCATCACCCATCCCTGGGTGAACAAGGCGCTGGAAAAGGCGCAGCAAAAGGTCGAAGCGCGCAACTTCGAAATCCGCAAGAACATCCTGAAATATGACGACGTGCTGAACGACCAGCGCCGGGTGATCTTCGACCAGCGCAAGGAGATCATGTCGTCGGAAGATGTTTCCGACCAGATTGCCGATTTCCGCGAGGAAGTTGTCGAGATGCTGGTGGAACGCCACATTCCGGAAAAAGCCTATGCCGAACAATGGGATTCCCAGGGGCTGCAGGACGAGATCGCCAAGACCTTCGGCGTCGAGCTGCCGATCGTGGACTGGACCAAGGAAGAAGGCATCGCCGACGAGGAAGTCCGCGAGCGTATCGTCAAGGCGGTGGAAGAACGCGCCGCGGAACGCGCCGCCAACTTTGGCATCGACGTCACCCGCTATGTCGAGAAAGCCATTCTGCTGCAGACGCTGGACCAGAACTGGCGCGAGCACATCGTCAATCTCGATCACCTGCGTCAGTATGTTGGTCTGCGCGGCTACGGCCAGCGCGACCCGCTTAACGAATATAAGAGCGAAGCCTTCGAACTGTTCGAGGCCCTGCTGGCCACCCTGCGCACCGAGGTGGTGCGTCAGCTGATGCATGTGCAGATACAGACCGGCCCGGTGCCGCCGCTGGAAGAGACGCCCCTGCCCGACATGTATGCCAGCCACATCAATCCGCTGACCGGCGAGAATGAAATGGAGCAGGAGGGCCAGTGGCCGGACGATGCGCCGGTGGATCCGAACAATCCCAAGACCTGGGACAAGGTTCAGCGCAACGCCCCCTGCCCGTGCGGCTCGGGCCGGAAGCACAAGCACTGTCATGGAGCTTTGGCTTAGACCCGCACGGGCGCTGGCCTAAGCTTGCGCGCGCTTGCATTTTCGCGCGTTACTGCGGGCGAAAGGATGACGCGTGCTGACAGAGCATAAATCCGGCGGCCGGACGGTCTGGGTGGACCTGTTCAATCCCACCAATGAAGAAATTGGCAGGGCCTGCGGATTTTACGGACTGGACATCCCGCCGCGCGAACAGCTGGAGGAAATCGAATTCTCCAGCCGCCTGCAATATGAGGACAACGTCTTCACCCTCTCGGTCCCGGTAACCGCCCACAGCAAGAACCAGGACGATGACGCCACCTCGCCGCTGGGCTTTGTCCTGACCCGCGACATGCTGGTGACGGTGCGCTTTGCCCAGTTGCACACTTTCGAGGCCATCACGGCCCGGGTGGAGCGGCACGAACGCAGCGCCCCTGACATATTCATGGTGATCCTGGAAGCCATGATCGATTACGGCGCGGACCGGCTGGAGGAACTTCGCACCGAAGCCTTCCGGATATCCCAGCGCATCTTCCACAAGGGGATGCGCGACCAGCAGACCTACAACGTCTCCCAGGTGAACTCCATGCTGCGTGACACGCTGGTGGAAATCGGCGACATGGGCGAGCGGCTCTCCCATATCCGCGACACGCTGCTGGTGCTGCAGCGCGCGATACCCTTTGTTACCGAGCATGGCGACGACTGGCTGGACAGCGCAACCAAGGCGCGGCTCAAGATGGCCGGCAAGGACGTCCGTTCGCTCAACGAATATGAAGGCCACCTCAATACCAAGATTCAATTCCTGCTGAATGCGGCGCTGGGCTTTCTCACCACCGAGCAGAACAATCTGTTCAAGGTGCTGACCATCGCCTCTGTGGTGGGGGTCCGCCGGTGCTGGTGGCGGGCATCTATGGGATGAATTTCCATTTCATGCCGGAGCTGAACTGGGCCTTTGGTTACCCCTTCGGCCTCGCCCTGATCCTGATCAGCGGTGTCCTGCCATTGCTCTGGTTTAAATGGCGCGGCTGGTGGTAGCTGCCGCGGTAACCTGCTGACACTGCGGCGAAGTTGCCCGCGATATTGCCCAATTTGTGGCATCTTGTATGTTCCGGGCTTGGGGTAAAACATCAAGCCTTTCGAAGGGGTCACTCATGCGTCTGGGCAAATCCGTCGCCATCGCGGCTGCTCTGTGCTTCACCACCGCGTCCTTGACGACGCCGGTATGGTCTCAGTCTTCCATCCGCCGCAAAACCGAAGA
>JBEGVG010000110.1:0-4224 GCA_041178445.1 Pseudomonadota bacterium
ATCTTTCAGCCAGTGAGGGCGGATTCGCCACAATTTTGGCGCTTTTCGAGACCGCCCGCAGGAGACATCGCATGCACCAGCGCAACATCGTCGAAAAGGTTCTGGAAGGCGTGCTCTTCAAGTCGCGCTGGCTGCTGGCGCCCTTCTATCTGGGGCTGGTGCTGGCGCTGGTGCTGCTGCTGGGTGCATTTTTGGCCGAGCTGGGACACTTCATGCCCCAGTTGCTGAGCCCCATGACCATCGATCCCGAAGAAGTGATCCTGGCGGTGCTGTCGCTGATCGACCTGTCGCTGGCGGGCAATCTGGTGGTGATCGTGATCTTCTCCGGCTACGAGAATTTTGTTTCCAAGATCAACACCGAGAATGCGGAGGACCGCCCCAGCTGGATGGGCACGCTGGATTTCTCCGGCCTGAAGATGAAGCTGATCGGCTCCATCGTGGCGATCTCGGCCATCTCGCTGCTGCGCGCCTTCATGACCCTGACGGATTCGGCCGCGCCGCTGGACGAACGCAAGCTGCTCTGGATGCTGATCCTGCATCTGACCTTTGTCGGTTCGGGCCTGCTGTTCGCGATGATGGATTATATCGGTAACCGCGCCGAGAAGCCGAGCGAACACTAGGCGCGGCGTCAAAATAAAAAGGGCGGCCATGCGGCCGCCCCTTTTTGCTTTGTGAGGCGAAGATTACTTGGCTGCACCGACGGCGTCGGCGGTGGCCTGTGCGGCCGCTTGCGCGGTAGCCAGATCGGTGGAGGCCAGGCCGGCGGCGGCAGTGTCGGCAATGGCCTGCAGCTTGGCCTTCTGGGCGGCGTCGGTGCTTTCGGGGATCGCGCCGGTGCCGGCCTTGCCGCAAGGATTGCCGGCGGCGGCGTTGAAGGCGGAACCGCTGGGGCCGACCAGGCAGTTCACGGCATGATGATGATGCATCTGAACCATCTTCAGCTCGGTGGCCTTGGCGGCCATGCCGGCATGGTTCTGGGCAATGGAAAGCTGGGCGGCAACATCGGCCAGCGCCGGGGTGGCAAACAGGCCGGCGGCAGCGGCAAGGAAAATGATCTTTTTCATGGCGGCTTCCTTTATGAAATTCGGGGCGCCCGGTTTCCCGGACGCCCCGAATCTTACTCTTATTTTGGGACCTTACCAGACGCCCGGATGAGGCCTTGTCAGGTGTGAGCCCCCGTCAGGCAAAGCCCGCACCTACCAGGTGCGCGCGAGGTTCCGCCGCAATGCGGTAGCCAGCGGTCCGGTCGAGGGGGTCGCGTTCATCGCGTCATCGCCCTTGATGACCGTGCCGTTCAGCGTCAGGCCGCCATAGGCGCCGGTGGCCGAAGTCCAGACCACGATATCGCCGCCGCGCAGGGTGGTGGCGCCTTCCGCGCCGCTCGACAGGGTGACGACCGTGATCCCGGCGCCGGCGCCGATCTTGAAGTTGCCGCCTTCGATGCCGCGCAGGGCGCGTTCGCTGTTGATGATGAAGACCAGCTGGGCCTGTTCCAATCCGATCTGGAAACCGAAACTGGCCGAGCCCATGTCGTAAAAGCGCGGCGTGCTCCAGCCGTTCGGCGTGCGATGCAGCAGCACGCCGGAGCCGCCTTCGGCGCCAAAGATGAAGCCGCCCTTGATCAGCTTGGGCACGATGTAGACCGCGCGGGCGTCGCGCAGCATGTTGCGGGCCGCGCCGAAGGCAGGATCGCTGCGCAGATTGTCGACGGTGCGGCTGGCGTCGCGCAGAAGCTGGGCCTTGTCAGCCGCCTGGGCGGGAAGCACGAAGCAGACGGCTGCGATTGCGGCGGCGGAAGCCAGCCTGGCGAATGATTTCAGCATGGGAGAATCCTTTTGGGGGCTATGGCGCTGTAACGTAGGTACGCTCCAATGGTTCCGCAAATCCCGACCCGCCTCCCCCTTGGTGCGAAGCACGGCAAGGGGGAGGTGGTTTCAGCGTGCAAGGCGCGAGCCTTGCGGAAGCTGAAACCGGAGGGGGCTATCAGATAAGCGTGAAGTCGAGTTTGGCCTTCTTGGCCACGCGGGTGCGGCGGTCGAGGCCGTAATAGGGTGTGCGCGCCTTGGCGCGGCGGTCGGGACCGAAGAATTCGTTGGCCACGATGAAAGGCCGCGGCGCGGTCAGGGCGGCTTGCAGTTTGGTCATGACGGTCTTGGGACTGATGGGCGTGGTCAGCACATCGGTGACGCCGATATCGCGGGCCTTTTCCACGTCGCGGCGGCGGGCGCGTTCCTGCACCGCGAAGATCGGGATCATGGGATTGAGCATGCCGGCGCGGCGACGGGAAAGCTCATCCCGTCCAGCTCTCGCGCCGTATGGTCGCAGAATACGGCAGTGAAATGCTCCGTGCTGAGCAGTTCCAGGGTGCGGTGGCTTTCCTCGACATGGAGAATCTGTGTGACGCCGGCAATGCCCAGGATCGAACGCAGCAGACCGATGGTCTGGGTCTTGCCGCCCAGCACCAATACCCGGTGAGAGGAAAAATCCGACCGCTCCATGACGACGCCCCAACATTATTGTCGTGATTATTATGGGCGAATTTGCGCCTTTTCCCGTTAATCCGGGGTAAAATGAGCTGGTTAACGCAAGAAGGATAACGGCTTTGCGCGCGCCTTTGATCGCCTTTTTCCTGCTGCTGCCCCTGTCGGCCTGCGGCCTTTTCATGAGCAAGGAGACGCGGGCCCTGCGCAAGACGCCCGACTATCGCGCCGGTTATCAGGATGGCTGCAACAGCGCCCAGGGGCCTGGCGCCGACAAAAGCCGCGCCAGCAATATGGTGCGCGATGATGAGGCCTGGCGCACCAACAAGGCCTATCGCGCTGGCTGGGGCATGGGAAACAGCGCCTGCCGCAGCACCGGTTATACCGGCGGGGCACTGCCCGGCACGACACCCTATGGCGGCCCGGTGCGCGACCCTCTGCCCGGACAACCGCGATTTTGATTTACCCCTTTCGGTTTCGTTCGGCAGGCCTGGTTGCCTGCCTCACCTCTCGGCGTCGCCTCGAACGCTGAAACCACCTCCCCTTGAATGCGCTTGCGCGCATGAAGGGGAGGCAGGGCGGCGCGTGCGTTAGCTACTCAGCCGCCGCACGGACCGCCTGGTCTTCCTTGGTCAGATTCTCGGCCGCGAAGTCCCAGTTGAGGATCTTGCCCAGCACGGCTTCCAGATATTTGGGCCGCGCATTCTGATAGTCGAGATAATAGGCATGCTCCCACACATCCACGGTGAGCAGGCAGTTGACGCCCTGGGCCATGGGGGTTTCGGCATTGGATGTCTTCTCGATGGAAAGCTTGCCGCCCTTGCTGACCAGCCAGGCCCAGCCGGAGCCGAACTGCTCCTTGCCGGCTTCCGCCAGCTTGGCGATCAGTTCGTTCTTGCTGCCGAAGGCGGCCGTGATGGCGCTGTCCAGCTTGGCGCCCGTTTCGGTCTTGGCCGGTGTCAGGCTGCGCCAGTAGAAATCGTGATTCCACACCTGGGCGGCGTTGTTGAAGATTTTCTTCTCCTTGGCATCCTGCGCACCGGCGGTTCTCTGCACGATCTCTTCCAGCTTCATGTCGGCGAAGGGCGTGCCCTCCACCAGCTTGTTGAGCGTGTCCACATAGGTCTGGTGATGCTTGTGGTAGTGGAAGTTGATGGTGTTGGCCGAAATTGTGGGGGCCAAGGCATCTTCATCCCAGGGCAGCGGCGCGAGCTTGAACGGGGTGGGCATGGAAAACTCCTTCGGTATGAAAAATCCGGCTCCCCGTTAACGCCTTGGGCCAGAAAAAGCTCCTGCATTGTGGTCGCAGGAAAGTCACAGCGATGCAGTGCGGGCACAGGAAAATCGTGATTGTTGTAACGCGATTGTCATTCGACTTTCGCGCCTGCGTCGCGCAAATTGCAGAATAAGCGGGGTAGATATTCGAAGCATTCGGAGGCGTTCATGCCCGCATATGAAATCTGTTATCTCGATGAGGGCGGCGCCCTCACCTACAAATTTTCCGCGACCTGCGACGACGATCAGCGCGCCAAGATCCTGGCGCATGCCATGAAGCTGCCCAGCGCCAAGAAACTGGAAGTGTGGAGCGGCGAGGCGTTGATCTACACCCGCCCGGCCGCGCTGCTGGAACGCCAGCAGATGCGGGCGGCTAGCTGACACGCCGCAGGCGTGCCATCCCCGGCGAGCGCGAATGAAATTCGCGTGAGGGAAGGGGATCCAGCTTATTAAATAAGCTTTTCGGCGC
>JBEGVG010000111.1:0-2749 GCA_041178445.1 Pseudomonadota bacterium
CCGCATGTCCAGCCGCGCCCGTGCCGCCGCCGACGCCGCGGAAGCCGAAACCACCCGCCAGCTCAATCAGCGGGCCACGGTGAATGCCGGGGGCACTGCTGGCGCCACCGTTCAATAACAAGACTGTTTGATGAAAATGGGGCCGGACGCGAATGCGCCCGGCCCTTTTTTCGTTGCGCCCATTTTCTGTTGCGGCTGCACAATGGCGGGCGGCGCGATGGCAGAGTAAGAATCGGTTTCCCAAAACGGATTGACGCCATGCCCATTTATCGCGCCCCGGTCGAAGACTATCGCTTCCTGCTGCACCAAGTGCTGGAACTGGAAAAGCATCGCGACCTGCCGGGCTTTGCCGACTTGGATGCGGGCTTGGTGGACGACATTCTCAGCAATGCGGGCAAGTTCTGCGAGGAAGTGCTGCAGCCGCTCAACCAGTCTGGCGATGAGGAAGGCTGCCACTTCCAGAACGGCACCGTGACAACGCCGAAGGGATTCAAGGAGGCCTACAAGGCCTATTGCGAGGCGGGCTGGGGCGGATTGGGCGCGCCCGAAGCCGTCGGCGGGGCAAACATGCCCCATATCCTCACCATGGCGGTCAGCGAAATGGGGATGAGCGCCAACCAGAGCCTGGCCATGTATCCCATGCTGACGGCCGGGGCCTATGGCGCGCTGCTGGCGACCGGCGCGGAGTGGATGAAGACCGGCATCGCACCCAAGATGGTGTCGGGCGAATGGGCCGGCACCATGTGCCTGACCGAGCCGGGCTGCGGCACCGATCTCAGGCTGATGAAGACAAAGGCGGTCGAGCAGCCGGACGGCACCTACAAGATGAACGGCACCAAGATTTTCATCTCGGGCGGCGACCAGGACTTAACCTCCAACATCATTCACATGGTGATCGCCAAGATCCCGGACGAGAACGGCCAGATTCATCACGATCTTTCGACGGTGAATTTCTTCATGGTGCCGAAGTTCCTGGTCAAGGAAGACGGCACCATGGGGGCGCGCAATGGCGTCAACACCGGCGGCATCGAGCACAAGATGGGCATCAAGGGCCAGGCGACCTGCGTGCTGAATTTCGACGACGCCATCGCCTGGCGGCTGGGCCCCAAGCCCCAGCCCCTCAAGCCGGGCGAGAAGCGCTCATCGTCGGCCGGCATGGCGGGCATGTTCGGGATGATGAATGCGGCGCGGCTGGGCGTCGGTATCCAGGGCATTGGCTTGGGCGAAGTCGCCTATCAGAACGGCTATGCCTATGCCAAGGAGCGCCGGGTGGGCCGCGCCCTTACGGGTCCCAAAGAGCCGGACAAGCCCGCCGATCTGGAAATCGTCCATCCCGATGTGAAGAAGATGCTGCTGCAGGCCCGTTCCTTCGTCGAAGGGGCGCGGGCGCTGGCCGCCTGGACCACCTTGCAGATGAGCATCGCCAGCTCGCAGCGTCCCGAGGCGGAGAATGCGGGGCTGCTGGCCGACCTGATGACGCCGGTGATCAAGGCCTTCGGCACCGACATGGGTTTCGAAGCCGCCAATCTGGGCATGCAATGCTATGGCGGCCACGGCTATATCCGCGACAATGGCGTGGAGCAGTTCGTGCGCGATGCCCGCATCAACATGGTCTATGAGGGCGCCAATGGCGTGCAGGCGATGGACCTGGTGGGCCGCAAGCTGGGTCGCAAGGGCGGCGCGGCGCCGATGGCGCTGTTCGCCCTGCTGACTGGCTGGATCGGCGAAAATGAAAAAGACGACGGCATGAAGCCCTTCGTGGCCGGCGTGAAGCGCGGCACCGAATCCCTGCAGGCCGCCACCATGTGGCTGGCGGCGAACGGGATGAAGAATCCCAATGATGCGGGCGCCGGCGCCACCGAATATCTGCGCATCATGGGCATCACCGTGACTGCCCTGATGTGGGGCATGATGGCCAAGGTCAGCATCGGCAAGGCCGACCAGCTGCACAAGGACAAGCTGATGTGCGCCCGTTTCTGGATGGAGCGGATGGTGCCCGAATGCCCCATGCTGCTGGAACGCATCCAGGCCGGCAGCGCCGTGATCATGGAACTGGAATAGGTGGATCAGAATCCCTGGCAGCCGCCGAAGCAGGGTGGGCCGCGCGTCGGACTTTATCTCTGGCTGGGGGCGGTGGTTGGCGTGGGCCTGCTGGTATTCCTGCTGGTCAGCGCCTTCCCGGACGAGAGCCACTTCAGCAATCCCGATCTGATCCGTATCCTTGCCGTGCTGGCGCTGGTCTCCTCCAGCCTGCTGTTTGTGCGCCACTTCAACCTGAAGCAGACGGTGCGTAACATCCTGTTGTGGATGGGTGTCGGCGCGGTGCTGGTGCTGGGCTATTCCTATCAAGACGAACTGCTGGATGTCGGACAGCGGCTGCGTGCCGATCTGATTCCGGGCACGCCCCTGCAGACGGCTCCCAATGAGATGGTGATTTCCGCCAGCGCGGGCGGCGGCTTTCACGTCAATGGCACGGTGAACGGCACGCCGGTGCGCTTCCTGGTGGATACCGGGGCCAGCTCGATCGTGCTGACCCCGGGGGATGCCCGGCGGCTGGGCATTGATGTCGACAACCTGGTCTTCAATCGCGCCTATGAAACCGCCAACGGCATCGGCTATGGCGCGGGGGCGATGGTGGACGAACTGACAGTCGGTCATATCCGGCTGACCAATGTGCCGGCTTCCATCAACCAGGCGCCGATGCGCTCGTCGCTGCTGGGAATGACATTCCTCAACCGGATGAAATCGT
>JBEGVG010000112.1:0-3216 GCA_041178445.1 Pseudomonadota bacterium
GCCGCAGGTTCACCGCTCCATCAGCGCGGCGGGCGGCGCGGAGCTGGATTTCAGCAAGCCACGTTTTCTGCGCTTTGCACTGGAACGGTTTGGCAAGCCCGTCCTGTACGTCGATGCCGACGTGATTTTTCGCAAGAACCCCGAAGCCCTGGCGTCGCTTTGTGCCAGCGAATGCGACTTTGCGGTCTATAACTGGCTGGCCGATCCGATGAATGATGCTTGGCGTCCGGAGCCGGGAACGCCTTTGTGGAAATTCTTCTTCAGCGTCGACTTGGCGTCGGAGTCGCAACTGATGTCCAGCGGCGCGGTGCAGTTCTGGAAAGGCACGGATGCGGCGCTGACCCTTCTGAAGGATTGGGAGCAGTCGCTGGTGCGTCACCCGCGCAGCGAGGACGATCACTGTCTGGATTTTGCCTACAATCATGGCGACCGTACCGGCCTCAATCCGGCATGGTTGGCGAAAGAATATGCCCGTTACGCCTTCTGGATCTATGCCGATCCCGTGATTGACCATCCGGAATTTCCCGCCCCGCTCACCGGCGTATTTGAATCTTTGGGAAGTGCGCGGTTCGTGCGCGAGAAAATCGCCCGCGCCCAAAAGCAGCAGGCCTTTCCGCGCGACACGCTCGTCGATGCGCAGGCCATGCAACTGCTAAAACAAAGGCCCGATGGCGGTTTCACGCCAGCCGGGCCTCTGCCTTTGCCGTTATTCCTGCCGGAGGCTTAAACCAGCGCGGCGTCCAGGCTGATCTGGGCCTTCAACACCTTGGACACGGGGCAGCCCTTTTCGGCCATGCCCGCCAGTTCCTTGAACTTGGCCTCGTCGATGCCGGGAATTTTCGCCCGCAGGGTGAGATGCGACTTAGTGATGGTGAAGCCATCGCCGTCCTTGGCCAGGGTGATCTCGGCCTTGGTGTCCATCTGGTCGGCGGTAAAGCCGGCCTCGCCCAGGATCAATGACAGGGCCATGGTGAAACAGCCGGCATGAGCGGCGCCGATCAGTTCTTCGGGATTAGTGCCGGGGCCGCCTTCAAAGCGGGCGACAAAGCCATAGGGATGATCCTTCAGGGCGCCGCTCTTGGTCGAGATCGCGCCGATTCCGTCCTTGAGGCCGCCCTTCCAGACGGCGCTGCCATATGTCGTCATTGCCTTCTCCTTGTTTGCCGCCCCGGTCAGAGGCTAGGTTCGCAGCGCACCTTAAACGCGTGACGCCCGTATGAACACTCCGCAACCTGTGGTGCTTGTCGTTGCGGTGGCGCTGGTGGACGCCGATGGCCGCGTGCTGATTGCACAACGCCCAGACGGCAAGAACATGGCAGGCCTTTGGGAGTTTCCCGGCGGCAAGGTCGAGACCGGAGAACGGCCCGAGGATGCGCTGATCCGCGAACTGCGCGAGGAACTCGGTATCACGGTGAAGGAAGCCTGTCTGGCGCCTTTCACTTTCGCCTCGCATACTTACGAGGGTTTTCACCTTCTGATGCCGATCTATGTCTGCCGCCGCTGGGAGGGCAACCCCGAGCCGCGCCATCACGCGGCGCTGAAATGGGTCCGCCCCAAGGATTTGATGGGCACGAGGAATGAATATCCCATGCCCGCTGCGGATGTGCCGCTGATCCCCATGCTGCGGGATTTGCTTTAGGTTTTCGCGGGCAGGACGTTTTCGGTCGTTCCCAACGCCTCGGCCAATCGCGACTTGGCGCTGCCTGGCTTCAAGGGCTGCTGCTGGCTGTCATGCGGCGACCAGCCGGTGAGATAGAGAATTTCAAACCGCGCCCGCAGCTTGCCGTCCGGATCGGCATGATGGCTGGCATAATGCGCCAGCAGTGCCGCCAGCGTGTCGCGGCGCAACGGCTTCTTGCTGCGCTCCGTCATCACATTGGTCAGGCCGTGAGCGCGCAGGTCGTGCGCCAGTGCTGAGAAATCGCCATAGCGCACCGTAAGCCGCTCAACATCGCTGACGGGCAGGGCAAACCCGCACCGTTGCAGCAACCCGCCCAGGTCGCGCACATCGGCGAAGGGCGAGACCCGGGGACTGATGCCGCCGCGCGTTGCCGTTTCGGCATGGGCGAAGGCATCGCGCAATTCGCCCAAGGTGCCGCCGCCCAGCATCGTTGCCAGGAGCAGGCCGTCGGGTTTCAGCGCCTGGCGTATCTGGATGAGCGCGCCGGGCAGGTCGTTGATCGCCTGCAGCGAGAACAGGCTGACCGCCACGTCGAAGCCGCTCGCATCCGTCGCCAGAATCTCCCGGGAGTCAAAATCGGTGCAGACCCATTGGCCAGCAAAGGGCGCAATCTCGGCTGGCACGGCATCGCCGATCCACAAGCCCAGCGCGAACTTGCGTGTCACCGCTGCCAGCCGGTCCGCCAGGCCTTCCGCCGCGCTGCGATCGAGGAAACGGTCGCCAGCGAGTCTGCGGACCCGGTGCCGCACGCGCTGGCTTGCGGAAAAATCGAACAAAGGCGGGCGTCCGCTTTGGTTTGGCAAGTCGGGCATCGGCGCTAGACTAGCGGTTATGGCTGGGAATGGGAAAAGCATCGCGCGGCGGCTGGTCGATCTGCTGTTCCCCCCGCTGTGCATGTCCTGCCGGACGGCCGTCGGTGAGCCGGTTCTTTGTGCCGCCTGCTGGGGCGGCATCACCTTTCTGGATGGTCCGGGCTGCGCCTGTTGCGGATTGCCGTTTGCCGTGGCGATGGAGGGCGAAAACTTCTGCGCTGCCTGTCTGGCCCGCAAACCGGCCTTCGATACGGCCCGCGCCATCCTGGCCTATGACGACAAAAGCCGCGGCGCCATTCTGGCGCTGAAACATGCCGACCGGCTGGACTTGGTGCCGGGCTTTTCGCGCTGGCTGGGGCGCACCGGACAAACCAGCCTTGCCGATTGCGACCTGATCGTGCCGGTGCCGCTGCATCGCTGGCGGCTCTGGCAGCGGCGCTACAACCAGTCCGCCGAACTGGCGCGCAAGCTGGCGATGGATTGCGGCGTGGGCGCCGATCCCCTGGTACTGGTCCGCAGCCGCGCCACGCCCAGCCAGGGCGCGATGGTCTCGGCCAAGGCGCGACGCCGCAATGTGCAGCGTGCATTTCAGGTTCCCGATCCGGCCAGGGTGGCGGGCAAACGTATCCTGCTGCTGGACGATGTGCTGACCACCGGCGCAACCGCGGAAGCCTGCGCCCGGGCCCTGAAACGGGCAGGGGCTGCGCGCGTTCATGTTCTGGC
>JBEGVG010000113.1:0-23389 GCA_041178445.1 Pseudomonadota bacterium
AGGGTGCCGAAAGCAAAGGTGCGCCGGATGCAGATCAGGTTCACCGGTCCGATGGGGGCCGCCGCGATAAGGCCCATCACGACACCGGAAAGGACCAGATACAATGTCGTCATGCCGGCTCGAGGGTTTCCACGAAACGCACCGGCGCGCCGATCGCGCTGCCCACACTGGCAAAATCCCGCATGACGGTGCGGCCGCGCAGGATGGTGGCGACCGGCCAGCCCTTGGTCTTCATGCCGTCGAACGGTGTCCAGCCGCAAGTCGAGGCGATCCATTTGTTCTGGATCTCGCGCGTCAGGCCCATATCGACGATGGTGAAATCCGCGTCATAGCCCCGTGCAATGCGGCCCTTGCCGGCGATGCCGAAGATGCGCTGCGGGCCCGAGGCTGTCAGGTCGATGAACCGCTCCAGGGTCAGGTTGCCCTTGTTGACATGATCCAGAAGGATGGTGGCCAGGGTCTGCACCCCGGGCATGCCTGATGGCGTGTCGGGATAGGTCTTGTCTTTTTCCTCGCGCGTATGCGGCGCATGGTCGGAGCCGATCACGTCAATCACGCCTTCGCGCACCGCTTCCCATAATGCCAGGCGATGGCTTTCGTCGCGGATGGGCGGGTTCATCTGGGCATAGGTGCCCAGCCGCTCGTAGCATTCGGGCGCCGACAGGGTGAGATGCTGCGGCGTGGTCTCGGCGGTGGCGATATCTTTCGCAGCCGCCAGCAGCGGAATCTCGTCCCCGGTGGTGATATGCAGCACATGCAGGCGCCGTCCGGCGGCGCGCGCCAGGCGCAGCACCCGCTCGGTGGACATGCGCGCGGCTTCCGCATCGCGCCAGACCGGATGGGTTTCGGGCCTGCCGCGCTCCGCCAGGGCTTTGCGCTCGATCATGCGGTCTTCATCTTCGGAATGAACCGCGACCCGGCGCTTGCCGGATTTCAGCGCCGCCAGAATATCCTCTTCCTTGTTCAAGAGCAGCGTGCCGGTGGACGAGCCCAGAAACGCCTTGATGCCGCAAACACCCGGCATTTTTTCGAGGGTTGCGAGTTCGGCGATATTCTGCGGCGCCGCACCGGCATAAAAAGCATGGTCGCAATACATCCGCCCTTTGGCGCGGGCCAGCTTGTCCTGGATCGCCTCGGCCGTGGTGGTGGGCGGTACGGTATTGGGCATTTCAAAGACAGAGGTGACGCCGCCCAGGATCGCCGCGAGGCTGCCACTGGCGAGATCTTCCTTGTGGGCATTGCCGGGCTCGCGGAAATGCACCTGGGTGTCCATCATCCCGGGCAATACATGCAGGCCCTTGGCCTCGAATATTTCGGCGGCCTTGGCGCCAGGCAGCGCCCCAATCGCGGCAATGCGGCCGCCGACCACCCCGATATCGCCCTGGGCGATGCCATTGGGAGTGGCGACGATGCCGCCGCGGATCAAAAGGTCAAAACTCTCGTGATTTTTCATGCTCATAGGTCCGGCAGTTAGCCCGCCCATCCCGCCCTTGGCAATCTTGACGGAGGGGATTAACTGGGATGGATGGACCCCCTATTGCTCGACGACCGCGCCATTATCGCAATTTCCGGCCCCGAGGCGCGCGATTTTCTGCAGGGCCTCGTGACGAATGATGTCGTAGGCGGACTTGCGCCCGGCACGGGCCTGTATGCCGCCCTGCTCTCGCCCCAGGGCAAAATCCTGTTCGATTTCTTCATCACCGAAGGCGACGGCGCGCTGCTGCTGGATTGCGTCAAAGCGTCGCGTGAAATTCTTCTTAAGAAGCTCAAGATGTACAAGCTGCGCGCAAGTATCGAGATCGAGGCGCGCGACCAGCTTGCCGTGTACAGCAATCTCACGGGACATCCGGAGAATCGTCCCACTCCCTATGCAGACCGCGCCATCACCTTTGCGGACCCGCGCATGACCGAGTTTGGAAATCGCAGCATCGGCGCGATTGCGGAAATGCCGGCCAACCTGCCCGGCCCTCAGGCCTATCACCAGATGCGGCTGGCGCTGGGCGTGCCGGAAGGGACGGATTTCGGGTCCGAGAAAATCTT
Source organism: Pseudomonadota bacterium (assembly GCA_041178445.1). Taxonomy (GTDB): domain Bacteria; phylum Pseudomonadota; class Alphaproteobacteria; order Micropepsales; family Micropepsaceae; genus Rhizomicrobium. The sequence goes on from JBEGVG010000113.1 coordinate 2,041, forward strand.
CGCCCTGGATGCCGGGCTGGAAGAACTGCACGGCGTGTCCTTCACCAAGGGCTGCTATGTCGGCCAGGAACTGACGTCGCGCATGAAGCATCGCGCCACTGCCCGCAAACGCATCGTCACGATTGCCGCCGAGGCGGATTTGCCCGGCAACGGCTCGGTGACGCGCGGCGGCAGCGAGATCGGCGAAATTCTCTCCAGCTACGGCAAGACCGCATTCGCGCTGGTACGCCTGGACAGGCTGGAGGAGGCACAAGGCGATATAGAAGCGGGGAGCATTCGCGTTACGCTGACGAGACCCCCATGGCTGGGATAGAAAAAACACGCTGCTGGTGGCCGGGCGAAGATCCGCTCTATCTCGCCTATCATGACAGCGAATGGGGCGTACCGGAGCATGATGCCCGCGCGCTCTTCGAGAAACTGGTGCTGGACGGATTTCAGGCCGGACTGTCCTGGATCACGATTCTGCGCAAGCGGGAGAACTTCCGCAAAGCCTTTCACAATTTCGATCCCGAGAAAATCGCCCGCTACAATGCCCGCGACATGGACCGGCTGCTCAAGAATGAGGGTATCATCCGCAGCCGCGCCAAGATCGAGGGCGCCATCAAGGGCGCCCGGCTGTTTCTGGAAATAGAAGAAAAGGAACGCGGCGGCTTTCACGATCTGATCTGGAAGCATGTCGGCGGCAAACCTCAGATCAACCGCCTGAAGGACCGGGAAGACGTGCCGGCCCAAACCGAAATGAGCCAGGGTCTGTCGAAAGAACTGAAGCAGCGCGGCTTCAGCTTCTGCGGACCGGTCATCGTCTATGCCTTTGCCCAGGCCGTGGGCATGGTCAATGATCATCTGACGACCTGCTTTCGGCACGAGGAATGCACCCGCCTCGCCCGCAAGTGATCCGAATCGCGCAGCGGCGCGTAAGCGCGGCATGAATCCCGTCATCGTCTGGTTTCGCCAGGACCTGCGGCTGGCCGACAATCCTGCCTTGCGGGCGGCAGCCGGGACCGGTGCGCCGCTGGTGTGCCTGTATATTCTGGACGACACGTCGCCTGGCGAATGGAAGATGGGCGGCGCCTCGCGCTGGTGGCTGCACCATTCCCTCGCGGCGCTGGACAAATCCCTCAAGGGTCATCTGGTTCTGCGCCGTGGCGACAGCGCGCTGGTCCTCCAGTCGGTGATGCGCGAGACTGGCGCGGATCGGATTTTCTGGAACCGCAGTTATGAGCCCTTTGCCGTGACGCGGGACACGGCGCTGAAGGCAGAGCTCGGCGAGGCGGCGCAAAGCTTCAATGGCGCGCTGCTGCACGAGCCCTGGGAGCTAAAGACACTGGGCGGCACGCCGTTCCGGGTGTTCACACCATTCTGGAAAGCGATGCGGCAAAGGGATGTCCCCGCCGCCCTGCCCGCGCCGGGCAAGCCGCACTTTCATGTCGTCAAAAGCGAAAAACTTTCGGACTGGAAGTTGCTTCCGGCAAAGCCGGACTGGGCCAAAGGCTTTGACTGGGTGCCGGGCGAGAATTCCGCCCAAGCCGCATTGTACGATTTTCTGGAAGACATCAAAGACTATGCCGGCGCCCGCGATCTGCCGCACCGCGACGGCACCTCGCGTCTGTCGCCCCATCTGCACTGGGGCGAAATCTCACCGCGCCAAGTCTGGCACACGGTGCGCACCCATGGCCAAAGCATGGGCCACGAGACCTTCCTGAAAGAATTGGGCTGGCGTGAATTCTGCGCCCAGCTTCTGTTTCACAATCCCGCCCTGCCCGCGCAGCCGCTGGACCAGCGCTTCGCCAAATTTCCCTGGCGCAAGAGCGAAAAGGATTTCCACGCCTGGACTCGCGGGCAGACCGGAATCCCGATCGTGGATGCCGGCATGCGCCAGCTTTGGCAAACGGGGTGGATGCACAACCGGGTACGCATGATCGTGGCCAGCCTGCTGATCAAGCATCTGGGAATCCATTGGCGGCGCGGCGAGGAATGGTTCTGGGACACGCTGGTTGATGCCGATCTGGCCAGCAACAGCGCCAACTGGCAGTGGGTGGCGGGCTGCGGCGCCGATGCCGCGCCGTTTTTCCGCATTTTCAATCCGGTCCTTCAGGGCAAGAAGTTCGATCCGGCCGGCGCCTATGTCCGCCGCTTTGTACCGGAGCTGAACGCGCTGCCCGACCGGTATATCCACAGCCCTTGGGAAGCACCCCAGCCGCCCCGAAATTACCCTGCGCCCATCGTAGATTTGGGAGCCGGACGGACGCGCGCCCTCAGCGCTTTCAAAGGCTTGAAGCACTAGAGCGGGCCGACTAGGTTCCGGTCATGCAGATAAAGCATGACGTCATCGCCGCCATTGGCGGCACCCCCCTGATCCGTTTGCGCCAGGCGTCCGAGGCTACGGGCTGCGAAATACTGGGCAAGGCGGAATTCCTCAATCCCGGCCAGTCGGTCAAGGACCGCGCCGCGCTGTTCATTATCCAGGACGCGATCCGGCGCGGTAGCTTGCGTCCCGGCGGCACCATTGTCGAAGGCACCGCCGGCAATACCGGTATTGGCCTGGTCACCGTCGCCAATGCGATGGGCTTCAAGACGGTGATCGTGATCCCCGATACCCAGAGCCAGGAAAAGAAGGACGCGCTGCGCCTGTTGGGGGCGGAGCTGATCGAGGTGCCTGCGGTGCCTTACAAGGACCCCAACAATTACGTGAAGCTGTCGGGACGTCTGGCCGAGCAGTTGGCGAAAACGGAAAAGAACGGCGCGGTCTGGGCCAACCAGTTCGACAATGTCGCCAACCGCCAGGCCCATGTCGAAGGCACCGGCCCGGAAGTCTGGACCCAGACGGACGGCAAGGTGGACGGCTTTGTCTGCGCCGTCGGCACCGGCGGCACACTGGGCGGCATCGCCATCGCGTTAAAGGAGCGCAACAGGAACGTCCGCATCGCTGCCGCCGATCCGCTGGGCGCGGCGATCTACAGCTGGATCAAGAGCGGCAAGCTGGAAAGCCATGGCGGCTCCATCACCGAAGGCATCGGCCAGGGCCGCGTCACCGCCAATCTGGACGGCGCGCCGATCGACGATGCCTATCAGGTGCCGGACGAGGAAGCGCTGCCGATCATCTTCGACCTGCTGCAGCATGAGGGCCTGTGCATGGGGGGCTCGACCGGCATCAATGTCGCCGGCGCCATCCGCATGGCCAGGGACATGGGGCCGGGCCATACCATCGTCACCATCCTGTGCGATTACGGCAACCGCTATCAGAGCAAGTTGTACAATCCCGCTTTCCTGCGCGAGAAGGGCCTGCCCATCCCGCCCTGGCTGGCGGAACGGAGCACCGGCATCACAGTTCCCTTCTTATGAGAAGTGGGCAATGAGCAATCTGTTGTCCACCGCCAATCTGGTTTCCACAGAATGGTTGGCCGCGCATTTGAAGGATGTGCGGGTGGTGGACGCCTCCTGGTACATGCCGGGTGAAAGCCGCGATCCGGCCGCCGAATTTGCAGCGGCGCATATTCCTGGCGCGGTGCATTTCGGTATCGACGCCATCGCCGACCGCTCCACCGACCTGCCGCACATGCTGCCGACGGCCGACGCTTTTGCGCAAGCGGTTGGCGCGCTGGGCATCGGCAATGACCATACGGTGGTGGTCTATGACGGGTCGGGCATCTTTTCCGCGCCGCGCGTGTGGTGGATGTTCAAGGCCATGGGCCATGACAAGGTGAAGGTGCTGGACGGCGGCTTGCCCAAGTGGAAAGACGAAGGCCGCGCTGTCGAGATTGGCCCCGCCGATCCCGTCCCCCAGACATTCCGTGCCACGCCGCGTCCCGGGATCATCCGCAAGTTTGATGACGTGATGGACATTGTGAGGGACCGCAGCGCCCAGATCGCCGATGCCCGCAGCCCCGGCCGCTTCACCGGCGACGAAGCCAAACCCCGCCCCGGCGTAAGAGGCGGTCACATGCCCGGCGCCGCCAATGTGCATTTCCGCACCCTGCTGGCGGACGGCAGCTTCAAGCCGCCCGCGCAGCTGCGGGAGATTTTCGCCGCCGCCGGTGTGGATGTGCAAAAGCCCATCGTCACCAGTTGCGGCACCGGCGTCACCGCCGCCATCCTGATGCTGGCACTGGACGATCTCGGCGCGCGCGAGGTGTCGCTGTATGATGGCTCCTGGACGGAATGGGGCGGCCGCCCCGACGCGCCAGTGGTGAAGGACTGACATGGCAAGGGCAGCCCGGCGCATTCCCATGACGGTGACGTTCCTGGAAATGAACGCCAGGCCCAGCGCCCTGCCCCCGCCCCAGCCGCGCGGCAAGATCGCCCTGCTGAAGTGCGAGAAACCTCCAACCCATTTCTACCGTTATCTCTACGACACGATCGGCGCGGACTATTACTGGGTGGACCGCAAGAAGCTGACCCCGGAAAAGCTGGCGGAGGTGATCCACGACCCGCTGAACATCCTGTATGTTCTGTATACGGAGGGAAATCCCGCCGGCATGGCCGAACTGGACCTGCGCAAAGAGGGCCAGGCCAACATCTCCTATTTCGGGTTGATGCCCGAAGCCATCGGCAAGCGCCTGGGCTATTTCTTCTTCTACCACACCTGCGTCAATGCCTGGATGCAGCCGATCCAGCGGCTGACCATCAACACCTGCACACTGGATCATCCCCGCGCCCTGCCGCTATACCAGCGGCTGGGTTTTACCGCTTACGCCCGTGAAGAACGCTTTGTTGAACTGCCTTAGATTTCTGAGGCGTTTTGGGGAGTCGCCATGAATATCGTCATTCTGATCGGCATCGTCATCACGATCGCCACTGGCGTCCCGGTCTATCTTCAGATGCGCAAGCATCCGCGCGGGCTCAAGGTTCTGTTCTTTGCCGAAATGTGGGAGCGCTTCTCCTATTACGGCATGCGCGGGCTGCTGATTTTCTACCTGACCCGGCACTGGCTGTTCGACGATGCCGCCGCCAACAGCCATTATGGCGCTTACACCTCGCTGGTCTATCTGCTGCCTCTGATCGGCGGCGCACTGGCCGACCGCTATCTGGGCACGCGCAAGGCCATCATCTATGGCGCGGTTCTGCTGGTTCTGGGCCATGGGTTGATGGCATTCGAGGGTGGCCCGGCCAAACAGTTCCTGGTGCATGAAGGCGCGCGCTATGAAGTGATGACGGGCGACACGCCGCGCCTGGTGGTGGACGGCACAGCCTATTCCTATGCATCAAGCACGGATGGCGGCCTTGCCATTGCGGATTTGCCGGCCGAGGCGGCACTGCCCGCGACGCTGGCGCCGGGCAGCTATTCGACGATCGAAGAACGCAATCCCCTGTTCCTGTCGCTGTTCTATCTGGCGCTGGCGCTGATCATCATGGGGGTGGGATTCCTCAAGCCCAACATCTCCTCCATTGTCGGCCAGCTCTACAAACAGGGCGATCCGCGCCGCGATCCCGGCTTCACGCTCTATTACTACGGCATCAATCTCGGCGCCTTCTGGGCCGCGATCCTGTGCGGTTTGCTGGGCGAAAGTGTGGGCTGGTGGGCGGGCTTTGGCCTTGCGGGCTTGGGCATGCTGGCGGGACTGGTGGTGTTTGTGCGCGGCAAGGCAGCCCTGGAAGGCAATGGCGAACCGCCTGATCCCGCCCAGCTCGTCCAAAAAGTCGTGGGGCCCCTGACGCGCGAGCATCTGATCTATCTTGGCGGCCTGTTGGGTGTTCTGGTGGTCTGGTTTCTGGTCCAGCGCAACGCGGCCGTCGGCCTGTTGCTCACCGCCGGCTCGGTGATCGTTCTGGGCTATGTCGGCTGGTACATCGCGGTCAAATGCAACGCGCGCGCCCGCGCCGACATGATCCTGGCCCTGCTGCTGATCGCGGGCGCGGTGGTGTTCTTCACCCTGTTTGAACAGGCCGGTTCCTCCATGAACCTGTTCGCCGACCGCAACACCCAATTGCCCGACGGGTTCACCGCCGCCCAGACGCAATCCTTCAACGCCGGATTCATCCTGCTGTTCGCGCCGGTTTTCGCGATCCTTTGGACCTGGCTGGCCAGGCGCAATCTCGATCCGCACCCGCTGTTGAAATTCGGGCTGGGACTGGTGCAGGTGGGCGCCGGTTTTCTGGTCCTGGTCGCGGCGGCGGGGTTTGCCGATGCGGACTACCGCCTGCCGCTGATCTTCCTGGCGCTGGCCTATATGCTGCACACCACCGGCGAACTCTGCCTGTCGCCGGTCGGCCTGTCGGAAATCACCAAGCTGTCGGTGCCGACGCTGGTTTCCACCATGATGGCGATCTGGTTCCTGTCCAGCAGCTGGGCGCAGTATCTTGGCGCCTTCATCGCCGAACTCGCCGCCAGCGAGACGCTGGGCGGCCAGGTGGTTGACCCGCGGGCCGCGCTGCAAACCTCACTGGGCGTTTTCAATGTGATCGGCTGGGCCGGTGTGGGAAGCGGAGCGCTGTTCTTCCTGCTCAGCTTTGTCTGGCAGCGGCGGGTGGTTTCGCCATGAGCGACAAGGACAAGCCCGAAACCATGGCCGTCTCGGTGGGGCGGATGAGCCAGGCGCATTTCGGCGTGGTCAACACGCCGGTCTATCGCGCCTCCACCATCCTCTATCCCACCATCGCGGCGGTGAAAGCCAATATCCAGCCTTACACCTATGGAAGGCGCGGCACCCCCACCACCCGCAGCTTCGAAGAAGCGGTGAGCGCGCTGGAAGGCGCGGCCCGCACCGTCACCGTACCCTCGGGTCTCAACGCCAATGCGCTGGCCATCCTGTCGGTCTGCGGCGCGGGCGATCATCTCCTGATGGTGGACAGCGCCTATGAGCCTACCAAGATCTTCTGCGAGCGCACGCTGAAACGCTTTGGCGTGGAAACCACCTATTACGCCCCGACCGACGACATCGCGCCGCTGCTCAAGCCCAACACCAAGGCGGTATTCTGCGAAAGCCCCGGCTCACTCACCTTCGAGGTCCAGGACATTCCTGCCATCGTGAAGACCGCCCATGCGCATAACAATGGAAGTGGGGGCGTGTCCGTGCTGATGGACAATACCTGGGCGACGCCGATCTTCTTCCAGCCGCTGAAACACGGCGTGGACCTGTCCATCCAGGCGGCCACCAAATATGTCGGCGGTCATGCCGATGTGATGCTGGGCTATGTGTCGGCCAATGACAGCAATGCGGGGCGGCTGCACGACACCCATGGCAATCTGGGCCTGTATGCCAGCGGCGATGACTGTTTCCTGGGCTTGCGCGGCCTTCGCACCCTTCCCGTCCGGCTGGCCCGCCATCAAGAGACCGGCCTGACCCTGGCCCGCTGGCTTGCCGCGCGGCCCGAGGTTGCGCGGGTGCTGCATCCGGGCCTGGAAAGCGACCCCGGCCATGCCTTGTGGAAGCGGGACTTTTCCGGCGCCTGCGGGTTGTTCGGGCTGGTGCTGAATCCGGTATCCGAGGCGGCCGTCGCCGCCTTTGTCGACGGGTTGCAGCATTTCGGGATCGGCTATTCCTGGGGCGGGTTTGAAAGCCTGGTCATTCCGGCGCATATCAGGCGCAGTTCCAGGCCTTTTGCCGCGGAAGGCCCGGTGCTGCGCGTTCATGCCGGACTGGAAGATGCGGGTGACCTGATCGCTGACCTGGAAAAGGGCCTGATCCGGCTGAGAGAGAAGAAATGACCGACCTTCTGACCCATCCCGACTTCGTTTCGGCGGTCAAATTCGACGACAAGGGCCTGGTGCCGGTGATCGCCCAAAGCAAGGCCACGGGGGAAGTCCTGATGTTCGCCTGGATGAACCGCCAGACCCTGGAAATGACCCTGGCAACGGGCCGCGTCACCTACTGGTCGCGCTCGCGCCAGTCGGTCTGGACCAAGGGCGAGACCAGCGGCCATCATCAGCACCTGATCGAGGCCTTTATCGACTGCGACGGCGACGTGCTGCTGCTCAAGGTCGACCAGATGGGTCCGGCCTGCCACACCGGGGCGCCAAACTGCTTTTTCCGCCAATTAGACGTCAGTTAGGCTGAAGCGGAACGCGGCGCGGCGGGTTATAGTCTGGCCATGGCAGAGTTGAAGGCCCCACACCGCGTTGTCGGACCGTCCACGGACTCGCTCACCCGCAAGTTCATGCTCGCGGTGATCGCGGCGGTGGTCGTGTCGGGGATCTATTTTGGCCGCCCTGTCCTGATGCCACTGGCGCTGGCGGTGCTGATGTCCTTCGCCCTGGCGCCGCTGGTAGGCCTGCTCAAACGCTGGCATCTGGGCAATGTCGTTCCCGTCCTGATCAGCGTGCTGCTGGCCATCGTGGTGCTGACCTCGCTAGGCGGTTTCATGGGCGCGCAGCTCGCCAAGCTGGCGTCCGAGCTGCCGGGCTATCAGACCAACCTGTCCAACAAGATCCAGTCGGTGGTGGGCGGGGCGGTGAACAACAACACCGTCATGCGCCTGAACCGCACCATCGAAAGCCTGGCCGAGCAGATCACCGGAGGCCGCAAGGCCGAAGAGGCGGCCACTGCCAACGACCCGGTCAAGCCGGTGCCCGTCATCATCCGCCGCACCTCGGTGGCGCCCTGGTCCATGGCGCAGACCGTGCTGGGGCCGCTGCTCGCGCCACTGGGCCTGATCGTGCTGGTCATGGTCTTTGTCGGCTTTATTCTCCTGCAGAAGGACGATTTGCGCGACCGCATTGTGCGGCTGGCGGGCTCGGGCGACATGCCGCGCACCACCATCGCGCTGGACGAGGCCGCCGCGCGCCTGTCGCGCTATCTGCTTCTGCAAACCTGTACCAATCTGTGCTTCGGACTGGTGATCGGTGTCGGGCTGTGGCTGATCGGAATCCCCAATGCCGGGTTGTGGGGCCTGATGACGGGGCTGATGCGCTTCGTGCCCTATGTCGGCGTGCCGCTGGCCTTCCTGTTTCCCTTTGCCCTGGCGCTGGCGGTGGATTCGGGCTGGAGCATGATGATCCAGACCATGCTGCTCTATCTGGTGGTCGATGCCGTTACCGGCCAGGCGATCGAGCCCTTCCTCTATGGCCGCAGCATGGGTCTGTCGGCGGTGGCGGTGGTGGTCGCGGCGGTGTTCTGGACCTGGCTGTGGGGGCCGGTGGGCCTCTTGCTCTCCACGCCGCTGACCATGTGTTTCGTTGTCTTCAGCCGCCATGTGGAAAGCCTGAAATTCCTCGACGTGATGCTGGGCGACCGTCCGGCCTTGCGGGCTGAAGAGAGCCTTTATCTGCGCATGCTGGCCAACGATCCGGATGAGGCCGCCGACGAAGCCGAATCCTTTCTGAAGCAAAATTCGCTCACTGCTTATTATGATGAAGTGGCGGTGCGCGCCCTGATACTGGCCCAGACCGATGTCGATCGCGGCGTGCTGGACCATATGCGCCAGGAACGCATCCACGACGCCATCAAGGGCCTGATCGTCAACCTGTCCCACCGCAAGGACGACCAGGCCGGCAGCGATCTTTCCCATGCCTGGCGCAACCCGGACCTGGAGCCGGTGCTGTGCGTGGCCGGCCGGGGCCCCCTGGACGAAGCCGCCGCGCTGCTGCTGGTCGACATGCTGGGCAAATACGGCATTGGCGCGCGGGTGGTATCGTCGGATGAAACCTCGGCCACCAATATCCGCGAGCTGGCTGGCGAGGGTGTGCAGCTGACCTGTGTCTCCTATCTGGAGCCCGGCACCTTCAAGAATGCCCGCTATCAGGTGCGCCGGTTGCGCAAGCACATGCCCGGCGTGCCGATCATCGCCATCTTCTGGGGCCTGGCGGGGGACAATTCGCGCTATCTCGACGGAATCGAAGCCACCGAAAGAGACATCGTCACAACCGGCCTGACGGAAACCGTGCAGCACATCCTGGCTTTCGCCCGCCGCGCGCCCCAGCCGTCCATCGCGGCGGCCAAGTGAGCGCAGCGTCCGAATACGGCATGCTGCTGACCACGGTGGCCTCGCGTGAGGACGCCAGAAAAATCGCCAATCTGCTGATCGATGAAAATCTGGCGGCCTGCGTCCAGCTGCTGCCGATCGAAAGCTTCTATGTATGGGACGGCAAAACCCAGAACGAGGCCGAACTGCTGCTGCTGATCAAGACCCGCACCGCGCTGTTCGACGACGCCATCGCCCGTATCAAGGCGGTGCATCCCTATACGGTGCCGGAGATTGTCGGGACGCAGTTCGTGGCGGGCTTCCAGGGCTATCTGGACTGGATCGACCAGACGACCGGCAGATAGAAAAATGGCGACCCCGGCTGGATTCGAACCAGCGACCACCGGCTTAGAAGGCAGGTGCTCTATCCAGCTGAGCTACGGAGTCGTTGAAGTGAGTTTAAACCGAAATCCTAGTTATTCTCACCATGGGCAGGCTTGACCCGCCCATGCAGTGACAGCGGCACCATCCCCTGGATGGCCGGCTCAAGGCCGGCCATGGAGAGTGGGCGATGAATCAATGCGACCAGGGCACCTTGCGGTCGAACTTGAAATTGTCCGAATAGGCCTTGGGCTTTGGCGTCGGGATATGCGGCTCAAACACCTGATAGGGGATGTTGTTGGCCTTGGCATAGGCCACCGCATCCTCCGCCGTGTCGAACTCCAGGCAAAGCTGCTGGCGCATGTCGCCCGACGAAGTCCAGCCCATCAGAGGATCGATGGTGCGTGGCGTTTCCGGCTCATATTCCAGCTGCCAGAGCTTGGTACGGGCCCTGCCCGCCTGCATGGCATTCTTGGCCGGTCTGTAGATACGCGCGCGCATTCAAACTCCTCAACATGGGGTCCCGCTCGCTTCGCTCGCGGGGCGCCAGCTTTTGTAAGCGCAAGCGCGCAACAAAAGCTAGGCGTGGTCGGAGCGGTGTGATTCGAACACACGACCCTCTGCTCCCAAAGCAGATGCGCTACCAGGCTGCGCTACGCTCCGGTCACCAAGGCCCCAATACACGGCCCAGCGCTGGGCATCAAGGCAACTCGATAAAGCGCCCGAAAAACAGGCTGGGCCAGTTCTTTCCGGTCAAAATGAACTGCCCGGTGGCCGGGTCATGGGCGATGCCGTTGGGGATGAAATTGAACTCGGAATCGATATATTTGCGCTCCGCGCTGTTCATCCTGAGCCGCAGCGGCTTGAGGTCGGCCTGGGCCTCGACGCAGCCGGTGGCGGGATTGATCCGCACCACGTCCCAGTCCTGGAACACATTGGCCCACACCGCGCCGCCGACGTATTCCAGCTCGTTGAGATTATCGAGATAGCGGCTGCCCCGGACCACGCGCACCGAGCCCAGGGTTTTGAAATCCTGCGGCGAATGAAAGAACAGCCGGCTGGAGCCGTCGCTGGCGATCAGCCGGGTGCCGTCATTGGTCAGGCCCCAGCCGTCGCGCGGATTGGCAAATTGTCCCAGCGGGCGCATCTGGCGGTCGAACACAAAAACCCGCCCCTCCTGCCAGCTCAGTTGATAGATGCGCTCGCCCAACACGGTCACGCCTTCGCCGAAATAGCGCTTGCCGGCATTCATCAGCTGCGTGACCTTGCCGGTATCGGGATCGATGCGGTTGATCCTTGTGTCGCCGAACAGATTGCCGGTGCCTTCCAGCAGCGTGCCCTTGTCCATTTCCAGCCCCTGGGTGAAGCCCAGCGTGTCGCGGCGGATCTGCTTTTCCACGCGAAACGAAAGGGTCTTTGGAACAGGGCATTTCTGCGCCAGGGCCGGGGCGGCGCAAAGCATCAGCAGCACAAGGCAAAGCAGCAATCGCATGGCCGGGACTATCGGGAGGCCCGCACCCAAATGCAATTGCGCCAGAATGGCCCGGGCCGGCTCAGTCCCGCACGGCGATTTCGGCGACCAGTTCGCCCTTGGGACCGTCGCCCACCCGCACTTCGACCTTCTGGCCTTCCTGCAGCTCGCGGATGTTGCAGCGGCGCAAGGTTTCCATATGGACGAAGATATCGGCGGTGCCGGGTCCGCGGCTGACAAAGCCGTAGCCCTTGGCGCGGTTGAACCATTTCACCGTGCCTTCGAAAGACGGACCGCGCGGCTCGGCCACATAGCGCGGACCGCGCTCGCTGACCGAGGGCATCACCTGGGCGGTGGAATTGTCGAGCGACAGGATACGGCTGGCCTGCATGCCGCGCGGGCCCTTCACCGCCTCGCACACCACCGAGGCGCCTTCGAACGCCTGCTTGAAGCCGGACTGACGCACACAGGTCTGATGCAGCAGGATGTCACCCTCGCCATCGGACGCAGTAATGAACCCATAGCCTTTGTGGGCGTCGAACCATTTGACCTGGCCGGAGATGGTCCGGCCGCCTGCATCCTCCATGCCCCCCCCCAGGGTCGTACTTATAGCGCTCGCCACAATCCTGCCTTATTGCGACCCCGCCGCAAAGAGGGCGCAGGGACGAATTTGAGGGGTGTACCAGGCGCCGGGCTGGGCCAGTATGCCGGTCCAGCCCAGGAACCCGCGATGCCGTCCCCTTCCCGCCCCCAGCCGCCCAAGCCCGCGCCGCGTCCGGCCTCCGGGTCCGCGCCTGCGGTCTGGCTTGCCGGCCTGGCGGGTGTGGTGGTCATTTTGCTGCTGTTCCTGCTGGTGACGATCTAGACTTTTCTATTTTGGTGCAAAGAGGCGAAACTCCTGCATTCGACAGGGTTTGCGACAAATCCTTGTTTGCGCGGGAGCATGGCGTGACTGCAAAATTGCGCCTGATGATCAAGGAAGAAGCCAAGCCGCATATCCTGCTGGTCGAGGATGCACGCGATATCCGCGAGCCCCTGGCGCGCTATCTGCGCGAACACAGCTATCGCGCCACCACCGCCCCGGATGCCGCCAGCGCCCGCAAGGTGATGAAGGGCGCCGCCATCGATCTGGTGGTGCTGGACATCATGATGCCCGGCGAGGACGGGCTGAGCCTTTGCCGCTCCATCCGCGAAACCACCCAGATTCCCGTCATCCTTTTGACCGCGCGCGGCGAGGAAGTGGACCGCATCATCGGCCTGGAAATGGGGGCCGACGATTACATCGCCAAGCCCTTTTCGCCGCGTGAGCTGATCGCGCGGGTCGCGGCCGTCCTGCGCCGCACCCAGGCGCTGCCGCCACGCCAGAAACCGCCGGGCGCCGAGCGGGTGCGTTTCGGCGACTGGATGCTGGATACCGGCCAGCGCGAATTGATCGGGCTGGACGGCGTGGCACTGCCCTTGTCCAGCGGGGAATTCCGTTTGCTGTCGGCACTGCTGGAGCGGCCCAAGATCGCGCTTACGCGCAACCAGCTGCTGGACCTGACCAAGGGACGCGACGCCGATCTGTTCGACCGTTCGATCGATAACCATGTCAGCCGGCTACGCAAGAAAATCGAGCCGGACCCCAAGAATCCGCGCTATATTAAGACCGTCTGGGGAGGCGGTTACATCTTCGCGATGGAACCCGAAATGGCCTGATGGCCATGAGAAACTAAGGACTGAGCATGCGTTTCAGATTCTGGCCGCGCACCCTGGTGGTACAGTTGGTGCTGGTGACCGCCGCTGCCGTGGCGATCTCCAATATCGGTGTCGCGATCTATTTCTACAAAAACAGCGAAGCCCAGACCCGCAACTTCAACACCGAGCGGATGATCGACCGTACCGCGGCGGTCGCCGCGACTGTCGGTCAGGTGCCCCAGGAATCGCGCCTGGTGGTGATGCAGAATATGAGCCGGGTGGAATGGCGTTTCCGCGAAGCCCAAGGCTATGTCCCCCGGCCGATGACGGCCGAGGAGGCCGCGCTGGCCAAGCGCCTGGCCGACGCTCTGCCGCAAAATCATCCGCGCAAGAATACCATCGCAGTCCATCTGCGCCAGCCGCTCGCCAGCGTTCCGGCAGAATTGCGTCCCTTCCAGGCGCGCCAGCAGGGCGCCGACACAGAGGCCATCCAGACGATCGTCCCCATCGATGCGCACACCATGATGAGCGGTGTCCGGATGCGGCCGACACCGGTTTGGCCGGTTGAGATCATGATCGCCGCGATCGTCGCGGGGGTATTGGCCTCGGCGGGAGCCGCCTTTATGGCGCGGCGCGTGGTGCGCCCTCTGTCCGAACTCACCAGTGCCGCAGCCGCGGTGGCAGTTGGCACGGGTACGCCCCATGTCGCCGAACAGGGGCCCGATGACGTGCGAAATGCCGCCATCGCTTTCAACGCCATGGCCGAGAAGGTGACCAAGACATTGGAGAGCCAGCGGCATCTGCTGTCGGCGGTGGGCCACGACCTGCGCACCCCACTGACCGCGATGCGGATCAATCTGGAGTTCATCAAGGATGACGAACTGCGCGACGGCTTGATGCGCAATCTCGACGAATTGCAGGCCCTGACCGAACAGGTGCTGGCGGCGGCCAAGGGCGCCGGCGGCGAGCAGCGGCGCAATGTGGACCTGTCGGCGCTGGTGGAAAGCCTCTGCACCGATCTGGACGAAATCGGCGAGCCGGTGAGCTGGGCCAACCATTCGCCCGCACCGATTTCCTGCCGTCCCAACGAGATCAAGCGCGCGGTGCGCAATCTGGTCGAGAACGCGGTCGCCTATGGTCACAAGGCCGATGTGCGGATCGCCAGCACCGGCGACGGCTATGACGTGGTGGTCGAGGATGAAGGCCCCGGCATTGCCGAGATCGATCGCCAGCGGGTGTTCGAGCCCTTCGTCCGGCTGGAAAGCTCGCGCAACGAGGCCACCGGCGGCACCGGCCTGGGTCTGACACTGGTCAAGGCGATCGCGGAAGGCCATGGCGGACAAGTGATGCTGGAGAACCGTCCCAGTGGGGGCTTGCGCGCCCGCATGCACCTGCCGCGCACCGCGGCTTAGTTTGCGCTGACAACACCTCGCGCAGGCGAAACCAGAAAGCTCCAACCTTTGAATGGGTTTGACTAAAACCCTCAGATGACGTGTGAAGGCGGCCATGAGCGATGATCCCCTGTATCGCCGCGAGATCCTGCGGCTGGCGGCGGACGCCAAGGGCGCCGGCCGGCTGGACGCGCCTGATGCCTCGGGGAGCGCCCACAACCCAGCCTGTGGCGACCGGGTGACGGTGGAGGTCAGACTGGAGAACGGCCTGATCACCGCCCTCGTCCACCAGACCCAGGCCTGCGTTCTGACCCAGGCGTCTGCGGCCCTGCTGGCGGATATGGCAGCGGGACAGGACCGCGAGGGCCTGGCCCGGCTGGCCACGGGCATCCGGGGCATGCTGGCGGGCGGCCCGGCGCCCGCGCCCGGCTATACCGCCTTCGACGGCGTCGCCGCCCATCCCGGCCGCCATGTCTGTGTGCTGCTGCCAGTCGAGGCGGCGCTCAAGGCGTTAGAGGCGCCCGAACCACGCCGCACTGGGCCCAAGCGCTAGGGCCGCGCCGACCAGACGCGCCTCGCCCGTTCCCCAATCCAGCGCCTGGGCGGGACCGGGAAGATCGAAACGGACACTGCCCTCGCCCGGATTGAAGACGCAGACGATGTTTTCGCCCTGCGCCTCACGAACGAAGGCCAGGGCATCGCCCGGCAACAGGGTCAGGGTGCCGGTGCGCAGCGCCGGATGGGCTTTGCGGGCGGCCAGCAATTTGCGGGTGTAGGCCAGGTGCGAATCCGGATCGAGCTCCTGGTTTGAGACCGCCAGCGCCGCATGCGATGGCCCCAGCGGCAGCCAGGGCGTGCCGCTGGAAAAACCCAGCTGGGGCACGGACGCGTCCCACGGCATGGGCGTGCGGCAACCATCGCGCCCCTTGAACAGCGGATAATAAAGATCGCCCACCGGGTCTTTGAGCTGGTCGCGGCGCAATTCCACTTCCGGCAGGCCCAGCTCTTCGCCCTGATAGATGAGGATGGTGCCGCGCAGGGCACAAAGCAGCGCCAGCATCGCCTTGGCCGCATCCGGCCCAAAGCGGGTGGCGGCGCGGATCACGTCATGGTTGGAAAAAGCGATACAGGGCCAATGATCCGGAAAACGCGCCAGGGTCTGAAGATGGGCGCGAATGGCCGCGGCATCCGTCGCCAGCAGCAGCGCGAAATTGTAGCCGGCATGCAGGCCCTCTTCTGGCGACAGGTAGCAGCCCGAACGTTCGAACTCTTCGGAAAATTCGCCGAAGACAAAGCGGTCATCAAAAGCATCCACCCGGCGGCGAATGGCATCCAGCAGTACCCGGTTTTCCTCCAGATTGGAGTCGTGCAGATGGCGCTGCATGTTGGCGGCGGCCGACCATTCCGCCGCCCCGCGCGCCGCAGCGGGAATGGCCGGATTGTCGGTGAGCTTGGTGTCATGCAGGAACGCGTTGGCGACATCCAGGCGGAAGCCGTCCACGCCCCGCCGGAGCCACAAATCAAGTACCCGCAGCGCAGCTTCGCGCGCATCCTCTTGCGTCCAGTTCAGCTTGGGCTGCTGGCGCAGGAACTTGTGATGATAATATTGCCGCCGCGCCGGCTGGTGCGACCAGGCCGGACCGCCAAACACCGACAGCCAGTTGTTCGGCACCGTGCCGTCGTCCTTGGGGTCGGCCCAGACATACCAGTCGCGCTTTTGCACATCGCCATCACGGCTGGCGGCGAACCAGGCATGCTCGTCCGAGGTATGCGCCAATACTTCATCGAGAAGTATCTTCAGCCCCCTCGCATGGGCGGCTTCCACCAGCGCGGCGAAATCCTCCAATGTCCCGTAATCGGGATGCACGCCGTCATAATCGGAAACGTCATAGCCCCAGTCGCGGTTGGGCGAGGGATGGACCGGCGACAGCCAGATCGCATCCACGCCCAGCGACTTGATGTAATCGAGCTTGCCGGTCAGGCCGGCGAAATCGCCCTGCCCGTCGCCATTGCTGTCGCAAAAGCTGCGGACATAGACCTGATAGACCGAAGCACCGCGCCACCACGGCGACGGCGCCACGGATCAAATCTCGTTGGCGTGGGTGATGACCTTCGCGGCAAGGCCGTACTTCACGGCATCTTCCGCGCCCATCCAGAAATTGCGCTCGGTGTCCTTGACCACCTTCTCATAGGACTGGCCAGTTTCCGCCGCGATCTCCCGGATCAGGCGCTCGCGCATCTTGAGGATTTCTTCGGCCTCGATCGTGATGTCGCTGGCCTGGCCGCGCACCCCGCCCAGCGGCTGGTGCAGCAGGAAGCGGGTGAAGGGCAGACAGAAACGGTTTTCCTTTTTCGCGCCCAGGAAGATATGCGCGCCGGCGCTGGCGACCCAGCCGGTGCCGATCACCTTCACGCGGTTGCCGACGAAACGGATCATGTCGTGGATCGTGTCACCCGACTCCACATGGCCGCCCGGCGAATTCACGATCACGCGGATGTCGCCTTCGCTTTCGGCATAGGCCAGGAGCTGGGCCGTGACCCGCTCGGCCATCTTCATGTCTACTTCGCCGAAGATCAGAACCGTGCGCGACTTGTAAAGCGCCTTGGCAATTTCGGTCGATTGGGGGTCCGGACGCGGGGACTTGTCTTCTTTGTCGTCATTGTCTTCGTCGGCGCGTCGCAAGGGCAGTCTCCGGATTCGGGGGTTGAGGCAGTCTAGCGATCATATAGGTACGGGCAACCCGCCTTACAAAAGGTCAATAACCGCCCGCATTGTGGGGCCAATACCGGCATTTACGACCAGATCGGCGAACCGGTCCTGCGGGGTTTCGTCCCGGTTCAGGATCGCCAGCCGGGCACCATTGCGCTTGGCCATCAGGGGAAACCCCGCCGCCGGATAGACCGCCAGCGACGAACCCATCACCAGCATCAGGTCGCAGGCCAGGGTCGCGGCTTCCGCCCGCGCCATTTCGTCCTGCGGCATGGGCTGGCCAAAAGAGATGGTGGCGGTCTTTACGATCCCGCCGCACCCCGCGCAGTCCGGGGCGTCGCCATGGGCGTCGAAATGGGCGCGGATGTCGGAAATTTCGACCCTCGCCCCGCAATCCAGGCATTTGGCGTAGCAGGTGCTGCCGTGCAATTCGATCACCTGTCCGTCCGGCACGCCTGAGGCTTGATGCAGGGCATCGATATTCTGGGTGATGACATGGCTGACGCGGCCCTGGGCAACGAGTTCGGCCACAGCCCTGTGCCCGTCATTGGGCTGGACCGCGTTCCAGGTCTCTTCCATTTCAAAACGCCGCTGCCAGGAGATGCGCCGCGCCGCAGGATCGCGGACATAATCCTGGAATTCGACCGGCATCATCTTGGTCCAGATGCCGCCGGGCGAGCGGAAGTCGGGAATGCCCGATTCGGTGGACATGCCCGCGCCGGTGAAGACCACCGTGCGGCGGGCGGAACGGATCAGGCCGGCCAGTTGTTCAATATCACCGATCACTGAGTCCGCAAGGCATAAGGCTTCACCGATCCGCAGTCGGCTTTCACCCAATCGCCCTTGAAGGTGGTCGTCATGTTGGTGGGATTGCCTTCCACAGTGCCCTTGAAGTCGTAGCTGCCCTCATAATGCTCGGTGCCGCGATAGGAGATCTTCATATGGCCGGTACCCTTCATGCGGCCGTTGCAGGTCATCTGGGCCGTCATGGCGTTGGCGGTGGCGCTGAGAACTTTGGTAACACAGCCGGTCGCGCCCTGATCGATATGCGGCGGCGCGCTGGAATCGACTTCCGCCTGGCTCATGCACATCTGGCTGGTAAAGGTCTGTGCCTTCGGCATCGCCATGCCCATGGCCTTCATCTTGGCCGCGACGTCTGGCGGCATGGCCAGGGCCATGTTGGTGGTGCTGGTGGTATTCCACAATCCGGCCTTGCCATGACCGGCCAGCGCCGCGATGGGCGTCAGAACCAAAGCGGCGGCGACCATGCCGGAAATCTGTCTGCGTGCCATCTACGTCCCCTGATCAAGCCTGGAGCAAATGTTGCACGCCAGAAGGGCGTTTGAAAAGCGCTGCGCTCCACCTTGAGGCAGAGTTTATCAAGCGGCGCGCGCGAGTTCGACCCGGTTTCGGCCACCCTGCTTGGCGCGCAGTAGCGCCGTGTCGGCGCGGCCCAGAAGATCGGTGATGGTCAGATCATTCTCGCCCAGTTCTGCCGCGCTAATACTGACAGTAACCGGGCGCCCCTTGAGTTCAGGTATCGCCATCGCCTCAACTTCCTGACGTACGCGCTCCAGCACTGGAATGGCCGCTTGCAGGTTGGTGCGGGGCAGCAGCAGAACCAGCTCCTCGCCGCCATAGCGGCCCAGAATATCGGTGATGCGCAGCGCACGTTTGCAGGCCGGGCCGATGGCGCGCAGCACCGCATCCCCGACCGGATGACCATAGGTTTCGTTGATGCTTTTGAACTTGTCGGCATCGATGAAGGCAGCGGTCAGGCTTTCACCATCGCGCCGTGCGCGGATAATCTCGCGCATGCCAAGTTCATCGACAAAGCGGCGGGTATAAAGCCCGGTCAGGACATCGGTCCCGACCCGGCGGCGAAGCTCCATCTCGCCCACCACGATGGCGGCCATGTCCTTGAGCAGATCGCGTTCACGCTTGTGGATCTTGCGCGGGATGTGATCCACCACGCAGAGCGTGCCCAGCTTGTAGCCTTCCCTGGTGGTGAGCGGTGCCCCGGCATAGAAGCGGATGCCATCCTTGGACATGACGAAGGGATTGCTGGCGAAGCGCGGGTCGCGGCTCGCATCCTCCACCACCATGACATCATCGCCGGTCAGGGCATGGGTGCAGAAGGAAATGTCGCGCGGCGTTTCATGGACACCAAGCCCCTGCTCGGCCTTGATCCATTGCCGCTCGCTTTCAATGAAAGTGATGGCGCCCATCGGTGCGCTCAGCGCGGCGCAGGCCAGCCGCACCACGCGGTCGAACGCCTCGTCACGCGGCGTATCGGTGATCTGCTGGCGTTCGAGCGCATCCTGGCGCATCGCCTCTTCCAGATCGCAGCTTTGGACAGCCTTGGTCATGGCGCAATTGGGCGCCCAGCTGGGTTGCCTGCGCGTTAAACACCAAGGCTAATTTGCGCTAACCAACGGAAAACTAATTGCCGGATTTGGCCCGGGTCACGCCGTCCACGATCATTTTCCTGGCTTCTATGGCGTCGCCCCAGCGGATGATCTTGACCCATTTGCCGGGTTCCAGATCTTTGTAATGGGCGAAGAAATGCTCGATCTGCTTGAGGGTGATTTCCGGCAGATCGCTGTAGTTGGTGATTCCATCGAAACGCTGGGTGATGTGCGAGGACGGCACCGCCACGATCTTCTCGTCCATCCCGGCATTGTCTTCCATCAGAAGCACGCCGACCGGGCGCACGCTCATCACCGCGCCAGGCGCGATGGCGCGGGAGTTGGCGATCAGCACATCCACCGGATCGCCGTCACCGGACAGAGTATGCGGAATGAAACCGTAATTGCCGGGATAGCGCATCGCGGTATAGAGGAAACGGTCCACCACCAGCGCGCCGGACGCCTTGTCCAGCTCATACTTGATCGGCTCGCCGCCGATCGGCACTTCGATGATGACATTGACGTCCACGGGAGCATTTTTTCCCACCGGGATCTGGTCTACGCGCATACGCCTGGGTCCTGACTGAAAGCGCCGGGGTGATAAGTTCAATGCTGCGGTGCGTCAACCCGCCCGCGACAATTGGGACGAAACCCCTTTAGGCTGCCGCAGGTCATTTGAGGAGCCGCCATGCAGACCAAGGCCTTTGCCGCCCAGTCGCCCACCACCCCTTTCGCCCCCGCCATGATCGAGCGCCGGGAGCCGGGCCCACAGGATGTCGCCATCGAGATCCTGTTCTGCGGTGTCTGCCACAGCGACCTGCACACCGCACGCGGCGAATGGCCCGGTACCCAGTACCCTTGCGTGCCCGGGCACGAGATCATCGGCAAGGTGACGCGCATCGGCGCCGAGGTGAAAAAGTTCAAGCCCGGCCAGATCGTCGGCGTGGGGTGCCTGGTCGACAGCTGCCGCACCTGCGGTTCCTGCAAGGAAGACCTGGAACAATATTGCGATGGTCCGGTCGGTTTCACCGGCACCTATAACGGCCCTGTCGGCGGCGGCCCCAACACCCATGGCGGCTACAGCGCCGCCATCACAGTGGACCAGCATTTCGTGCTGGCCATCCATCATGCCGAAAAAGACCTGGCGGCGGTCGCGCCGCTTTTGTGCGCCGGAATCACCACCTGGTCGCCGCTGAAGCATTGGAAGACCGGACCCGGCATGAAAGTTGGAATCGTCGGCATTGGCGGGTTGGGCCATATGGGGCGTGAAACTCAGCCATGCGCTGGGCGCCAAAACGATCGCCTTCACCACCTCGCCGGACAAGATCGCCGACGCCAAGGCTCTGGGCGCAGACGAGGTCGTGGTGTCGAAGAATGCCGATGAGATGGCCAAGTATGCGGGCAGCTTCGACCTGATCATCAACACCGTAGCGGCGCCGCACAATCTGGATGCCTTCACCAGCCTGCTGAAGCG
>JBEGVG010000114.1:0-30301 GCA_041178445.1 Pseudomonadota bacterium
CTTGAGCTCGTCGTCATAGCGCAGCTCGACAAAGCCGGTGAGCGGGAAGTCCTTACGCAGCGGATAACCCGAAAAACCGTAATCCGTGAGAATGCGGCGCATGTCGGGATGATCGGTGAAAGGAATGCCATACATGTCGAAGGCTTCACGCTCGAACCAGCCGGCGGCGGGATAGACTCCGATGATGGAGGCGATGCTTTTGCCCTCCCCCAGCTGTGTCTTGACGCGGATGCGCGTATTCCGGGTCAGCGACAGCAGGTGATAGACGACATCGAATCGCTTGGCGCGCTGCGGCCAGTCGTTGCCGCACACATCCACCAGAATCTTGAAGTCACCCGCATTGTGCAGATGGACCATCACCTTGAGGATGTCGGCGGCACCCACGTCCAGCGTCAGCTCGCCGCGTGCCACATTCACGCCGGTGACCGCGCCGCCCAGGGCCGTCTTGTAGCCTTCGCCGAGTTGCGCCAAATCGGTCATGATCAGCGCTCAATCGTGCCGGTGCGGCGGATTTTCCGCTGCAGCAGCAGGATGCCATAGACCAAAGCTTCGGCGGTGGGCGGGCAGCCCGGCACATAAATATCCACCGGCACGATGCGGTCGCAGCCACGCACCACGGCATAGGAATAATGATAATAGCCGCCGCCATTGGCGCAGCTGCCCATGGAGATGACATAGCGCGGCTCGGGCATCTGGTCGTAGACCTTGCGCAATGCCGGGGCCATCTTGTTGGTCAGGGTGCCGGCGACGATCATCACGTCGCTCTGGCGCGGCGAGGCGCGCGGCGCGATGCCGAAACGCTCGAGATCGTAACGCGGCATGGAGGCCTGCATCATTTCCACGGCGCAGCAGGCCAGGCCAAAGGTCATCCACATCAAGGAGCCGGTGCGCGCCCAGTTGACCAGCGCTTCGGAGCTGGTGAGCAAAAAGCCCTTGTCGGCCATTTCGGCCTGCAGCGCCTTGAAATAGGGATCGTTGTCGGTGATGGAGGCGGCACCGCCTTCAACACCTGTGCGCGCGGCGGTTCCATGGGGTGTCAGGATCACTCCCATTCGAGCGCGCCCTTCTTCCATTCATAGATGAAGCCAACGGTCAGAACACCCAGGAACACCATCATGGACCAGAAGGCGAAGACGCCGCTGGCGCCTTCCAATCCGGTGAGTGTGATGGCCCAGGGAAACAGGAAGGCCACTTCCAGGTCGAAGATGATGAACAGGATGGCGACCAGGTAGAATCGCACATCGAACTTCATGCGGGCGTCGCCGAAAGCCGGGAAGCCGCATTCGTATGCCGAAAGCTTTTCAGGGTCCGGCTTGGAGGGCGCCACGATCAGCGGGATCACGATCAGCGCCCCGCCCAGAACGGCCGCCAGCCCGATGAAAATCAGGATCGGCAGGTATTCCAGCAGCAAAGCTTCCATACACATACCCCGTGGTCCGTGCCCCAGCGTACAAGACGCCCCCAAACGGCCAGACCGGTGCCATTTCGCGCTGCAGTACTGCAGCCGCGCAAGGCGGGGTTTAACGGAAGATTCGCCGCAGAAAAACAGGAAAATTCGCCACTTTTCGGCGCAGGAAAGAAGGCAGTGGAAACAGCGCACATAGTTGCGAGCCGTTCTTAAATACTGGCGATTTTCTGGAAGAGTTGGCTGGCAGCAGCCCTAGCCAACGCGGCGCGACGGCCAAATGGCGCCAGCGCCGCGCGACCATGAAATACGAGCCATTTTCCGGAAGAAAATGGCGGGAGCGACGGGGCTCGAACCCGCGACCTTCGGCGTGACAGGCCGACACTCTAACCAACTGAGCTACGCCCCCGCGAACGCTCCTGAAGATGAGGCGCGCGAAGGGGGCCGATGTAGGGGAGCCCCCCTGCCAAGTCAAGCAAATCGCCGCCTATTGGGCTGACGGCGGCGGCATGTCGCCAGGATCCCCGGCGGCCGGCGTGGCCGGACGCACGCCCCGTTCCAGCGGCGTCAGACGACCGTCGCGGTTGCGGTCCAGCTGGTCGAACAGCGAATAGGGGGCGGCGGTAAATTCGGTGTAGTTGATGCAGCCGTCCTGATTCCAGTCCATCAGCGGCGTGGCGGTGGACTGGTCGGCATCGACGCGGCTCTGGTTGATGTCGGCGACCTGATCGGCATCCAGACAGCCATTGCGTTTCAAATCATGGGCCGCGAATTCGGCGCGCAGGCCCGCAATCAGTTCGTCGCGCGTCACGATGCCGTCCTTGCTGGCGTCGAATTTGAGCAGCATGGCGGACGGACCACCGCGAAAATTCTCATCGCGCGGCTTTTCCGCCGGCCGCATCCAGGGCGGCGGCTGATTGCGGCCCGAGCTGCAGCCGCTGGTCAAAAGAACCATGCCGATCAGGGCCAGGAGAGAAATGCGCAAGGGTCATTCCCTGTTTTTGGTGGGCGGTGACGGGATCGAACCGCCGACCCTATCGGTGTAAACGATACGCTCTACCGCTGAGCTAACCGCCCGGAAGGCTGCTCTTAGCATGCCTTGCAATGAAAATGGCGACCGCGAGACACGGCCGCCATTCATTTTATGCTAGATCCCCTTGCCTCAGCGCTGGACGCGCCTCGCCGGGGATGACATGCCGCTTTGGCAGCGTGTCAGTTCAGCGAGTCCTTGAGCTGCTTGCCGGCACGGAAGCGCGGCTGCTTGGACGGCTTGATGGTAATTTCCTCGCCGGTCTGGGGATTGCGGCCCTTGCCGCCCGCGCGGGTCGCCACCACGAACACGCCAAAACCGGTGAGACGCACTTCGTCCCCCGCCTTCAGCGAGGCGGCGATCAGGTCGAACACGCCATCCACCGCCTTGGCGGCATCATTCTTGGCCAGGCCGGTTGTGTCCGAAAGCTTCTGGATGAGATCGTTCTTGTTCACGGATGGCTCCTTTTCCTTTGGCGGCCCCGGCGAAAAACCGGCGCTCCTCACGCGATTCTTTTCCCGTAGCAGGACTCTAGGGGGGGGAGTTGCACCCCGTAAAGCCGAAAAGTCGCGGAATCGGGGGATTTTTGGCTTGCCCCGGGGCGCGAAAGCGCCCCAAAGGCCACAAATTCGCGCGCGAAGGCGCCCCAAAGCGTAAAATTCCCAAAGATAAAGGGCCCGGAAGCTGCCTTCCGGGCCCTGATCTGTACCGGGATTAATGGGTAACGACGGGATCGTCGTCCTCGGCGAGCGGCAGGGTCGTGGCCACTTCGGGCTCGACCCAGTCAATCGCTTCGGGCTGGCGGACCAGCGCCACTGCCAGCACCTCACCCATGGTGGCGACCGGCACGATGGTCAGGCCCGCCTTCACATTTTCGGGGACGTCGGCGAGATCCTTCTCATTGTCCTTGGGGATGATCACGGTGGTGATCCCGGCCCGCAAGGCAGCAAGCAGTTTCTCCTTCAGGCCGCCGATAGGCAGGGCCCGTCCGCGCAAGGTCACTTCGCCCGTCATCGCCACGTCACGGCGGATCGGAATACCGGTGATCACCGAAATGATCGAAGTGGCCATGGCCAGGCCCGCGCTGGGACCATCCTTGGGGGTGGCCCCCTCCGGGACGTGGACATGGATGTCGATCTTGTCGAACAGCGGCGGCTTGATGCCAAAGCTGGTCGCCTTGGAACGGACATAAGACCGCGCCGCGTCGATCGACTCCTTCATCACATCGCCCAGCTTGCCGGTGGCCTGGAAACGGCCCTTGCCCGGCAGCATCACCGACTCGATGGTGAGCGTCTCGCCGCCGACTTCGGTCCAGGCCAGGCCCGTCACGACGCCGACCTGATCCTCGCCTTCCATCTCGCCGAAGCGATGACGGCGCACGCCGGCATAGGTGCCCAGATTGTCCGACGTGATTTCCAGCGATTTGGTCTTCTTGGAGAGGATTTCCTTGACCGCCTTGCGCGTCAGGTTGGCGATTTCGCGCTCCAGATTGCGCACGCCCGCCTCGCGGCTGTAGTAGCGGATCAGGTCGCGGATGCCCTCGTCCGTGATCTTCCACTCGTCATCCTTCAGCCCATGCGACTTCATCTGCTTGGGGATCAAATGCCGCCGGGCGATCTGGATCTTCTCATCCTCGGTGTAGCCGGGGATGCGGATGATCTCCATGCGGTCCATCAGCGGCTGCGGCATGTGCAGGCTGTTGGCCGTGGTGACGAACATCACGTCCGAAAGATCGAAATCGACCTCGAGATAGTGATCGTTGAAGGTCGCATTCTGCTCGGGGTCGAGGACCTCCAGCAGCGCCGATGACGGATCGCCGCGATAATCCGCGCCCAGCTTGTCGATCTCGTCCAGCAGAAAGAGCGGATTGCTGCTCTTGGCCTTCTTCATCGACTGGATGATCTTGCCGGGCATGGAGCCGATATAGGTGCGGCGATGACCGCGGATTTCCGCTTCATCGCGCATGCCGCCCAGGCTCATGCGGACATATTCGCGGCCCGTCGCCTTGGCGATCGAGCGGGCGAGCGATGTCTTGCCCACGCCCGGCGGGCCGACCAGGCACAGGATCGGCCCCTTCATCTTGCCGACGCGCTGCTGCACGGCGAGATACTCCAGGATGCGTTCCTTGACCTTTTCCAGGCCGTAATGGTCGTCGTTCAGCACCAGTTCGGCGGCGACGATATCGCGCTTGACCTTGCTCTTCTTGCCCCAGGGCAAGGACAACAGCCAGTCGAGATAATTGCGCACCACGGTGGCTTCCGCCGACATCGGGGACATGGAGCGCAGCTTCTTGACCTCGGCATGCGCCTTTTCGCGCGCTTCCTTGGACAGCTTGGCCTTGCGGATGCGGTCTTCCAGTTCGTTCATCTCGTCGCGGCCTTCTTCGCCTTCGCCGAGTTCCTTCTGGATCGCCTTCAACTGCTCGTTCAGATAGTATTCGCGCTGGGTCTTCTCCATCTGGCGCTTGACCCGACTGCGGATCTTGCGCTCGACCTGGAGGACGCCGATTTCCGCCTCGATCAGCGAGAGGATTTTTTCCAGCCGGTCGGTGGTGCTGAAGGTTTCCAGCAGCGCCTGACGCTCGCCGATCTTGACCGACAGATGCGAGGCAACGGTGTCGGCCAGCTTGGCCGCATCGTCGATCTGCGCCACCGCGGCCAGGGTCTCGGAGGGGATTTTCTTGTTGAGCTTGATATACTGCTCGAAGTTGGTCTTGACCGTGCGCATCAGCGCTTCGGATTCCTGAACCGCAGCGGGCTCCTCGGCCACCTTCTCGACCGTGGCCTGGAAGAAATCGCTGCGCGGCGAAAAACCGGTGACGCGGGCGCGCGACTTGCCTTCAACCAGCACGCGCACGGTCTGATCGGGCAGCTTGAGAAGCTGCAGCACGGTGGCCAGGGTGCCAATGGTGTGCAGGCCTTCGGCGGTGGGATCGTCCTCGGCCGCGTTCTTCTGGGTCAGAAGCAGGATCTGCTTCTCGTCATTCATCACTTCCTCAAGCGCGCGGACGGATTTCTCCCGGCCCACGAACAGAGGAACGATCATGTGGGGGAAAACCACGATATCGCGCAGCGGCAGGACCGGCGCGCTGCCCGGGTCCCTGGCCTCGACTTTGTCTTTGGTCTCGACTTTCTTAGTGGCGTCATCCGCCATGCTGTGTACTCCTGCCGGATCAACCCGGCGCAATTGGCTCCCCACCTGGGCAAGCCTTGAACGAAGCCAAACGGGGCGACTCCGGACACTGTAAAGTGGCCCCCCTAATTGGGGGTTTCAAGGCGGCGTAAGGCTTAACCCCCGGCAAGTTCCCGGTTCCTCACAAAAACCCGCGCCCAAGGCGCATTTTTGGTCCGCGCGTGGCGATTTGCCCCCAGGGCACCCCCGTGGCTATCGTTTTGAAAACCATAAATTCGAGGGACCCCAATGCTCGACCGCCGCGCCTTCACTGCCTTGCTAGGCGCCACGCTGGCCACACCGGCACATGCCGCGGGCGGCACCCTGCCCTTTTACGCCAGTGTCGGGCCCGAACTGTTCTGGTATGGGCTGGATGAGGACAGCGCCCAGTTGAAGCGGATGGGCAGCGTGCGGTTGCCGGCCAATGTGCAATATGCCTGGCCCGATCCGGCGGGCTTCGGCTTTCTGTATGTTGCGGCCAGCAGCAACCAGCCCAGTGCGGACGATCACTGCCTGCAGGCTTTTCATGTCGGTGCCGCTGGCGCCCTGACCCCGTCCGGTCCGCTGGTGAAACTGCGCCAGCGCCCGGTGCATATCACGGTGGATGCCACCTGCCGCTTCCTGGTCACCGCCTACAATCTGCCCTCCGCCATCAGCGTCCACCGCATCCATAGCGATGGCAGCATCGGCGAAGAGATCGCGCAGCCTGCGCTCGATACCGGCATTTATGGTCATCAGGTGCGCTTCACGCCTTCGGGCCGCAGTGTGGTGCTGGTGGCGCGCGGCAACGATGCCCGGCGCGGCCAGCCCGAAGACCCCGGCGCGCTGAAGGTGTTCGGTTTTGAGGACGGCAGGCTCTCCAATCTTCAGTCGCTGGCGCCGGGCGGCAACGGCCTTGGCTTTGGCGCCCGCCATGTGGATTTCAGCAAGCGCCACTGTTTCGTGTCGATCGAGCGGCAGAATGCGATAGGCGTTTATGGCCTGGAGGCCAGCGGCAGACTCAGCGCCGAGCCGCTATTCATCAAGAATGCGCTGGTGGATCCCGACGCCAAGTCGAAATATCCCGGCCAGGGCGCCGGGCCGATCCATGTCCATCCGAATGGCCGCTTCGTCTACCAGACCAATCGCGGCTCGGGCACGGTGGACTATAACGGCCAGCGCGTCTCCAATGGCGGGGAGAACAATATCGTGGTTTGGGCAGTTGATCCGGTCACGGGCGAACCCACACGCATCCAGAACATCGACAGCCACGGCTATGAGGTCCGCACCTTTGTCATCACACCGGATGGAAAGCATCTGGTCGCCGCCAGCCAGACGGCGATGCTGGTACGCGACGGCGCCAATGTTCGAACCGTTGCTGCGGGACTGTCGGCTTACCGGATCGGCAGCGACGGCAAGCTTACCTTCCTACGCAAGCACGATGTCGACACCAGCACCGGAACGCAGTTCTGGAGCGGTTTGCTGACGATGGCCTGATTAAGAGGCGGACTTCTGCGCTTCGGCCTTGTCGCTGTAGGTATAAAGCGGACGCGCCTTGCCTTCGACCACATCGGAGGTGATCACCACTTCCTGCACGCCCGTCAGGGTCGGCAGCTCAAACATGGTTTCCAGCAGGATGCCTTCCAGGATGGAACGCAGGCCGCGGGCGCCCGTCTTGCGCAGGATCGCGCGCTTGGCGATGGCGTGCAGGGCTTCTTCCTGAAAGCGCAGCTTGACGCCTTCCATCTCGAACATGCGCATATACTGTTTGGCCAGCGCGTTCTTCGGACGGGTCAGGATTTCGATCAGCGCCTGTTCCTGCAGATCGCCCAGGGTGGCGAGAACCGGCAGACGGCCGATGAATTCCGGGATCAGGCCGAACTTCAGCATGTCTTCCGGCTCGACTTCGCGCAGCAACTCGCCGGTGCCGCGTTCGTCCGGGCCCTTGGGGTTGGAGCCAAAGCCCATGGAGGAACCCTGGGTTCGCTGGGCGATGATCTTGTCGAGGCCGGCAAAGGCGCCGCCGCAGATGAACAGGATGTTGGTCGTGTCCACCTGCAGGAATTCCTGCTGCGGATGCTTGCGGCCGCCCTGCGGCGGCACGCTGGCGACGGTGCCTTCCATGATCTTGAGCAGGGCCTGCTGCACGCCTTCGCCCGACACGTCACGGGTGATGGACGGGTTGTCGGACTTGCGCGAAATCTTGTCGACTTCGTCGATGTAAACGATGCCGCGCTGGGCACGTTCGACATTGTAGTCGGCAGCCTGCA
The DNA here is from genome assembly GCA_041178445.1 of Pseudomonadota bacterium. Lineage (GTDB taxonomy): Bacteria > Pseudomonadota > Alphaproteobacteria > Micropepsales > Micropepsaceae > Rhizomicrobium. The sequence goes on from JBEGVG010000114.1 coordinate 7,856, forward strand.
ACAGCTTGAGGATGATGTTCTCGACGTCTTCACCGACATAACCGGCTTCGGTCAGGGTGGTGGCATCGGCCATGGTGAAGGGCACGTCCAGGATGCGCGCCAGCGTCTGAGCCAGCAGCGTCTTGCCGCAGCCGGTGGGGCCGATCAGCATGATGTTGGACTTGGCCAGCTCGACGTCGCCGTTCTTGCCGGACGAATTGATGCGCTTGTAATGGTTGTGGACAGCGACCGAGAGCACCTTCTTGGCGTGCGCCTGGCCGACGACGTAATCGTCCAGCACCTTGAAGATTTCCTGGGGCGTGGGCACGCCCTCCTTGGACTTCATGAAGGAGGTCTTGTTCTCCTCCCGGATGATTTCCATGCAGAGTTCGACGCATTCATCGCAGATGAACACCGTCGGGCCCGCAATGAGCTTACGCACCTCATGCTGGCTCTTGCCGCAAAAGGAACAATAGAGCGTGTTCTTGGACTCGCCGCCGCTAGCCTTGCTCATCGTCTTCCATCGGGCCCTTTCGACCCTTTTTCAGCCCCTCCCGGGGGCTGGTACAGCTTCAGCCTAACCGGGCCATGCTGCTTTGCACAATGCGGGGAACACCGAAGCACCCCACTTCCCAACATTCGACCATGCTAAGGCCGATGGGATCAAGATTTGTTTAATCCCGTCAAAGGCCGAATCTCCTTTGAATCCCGGAACTTTAGCCGGAAATCCGTCTAGGGCGTGGGGGACTCGGTCTCCGGACGGCGCTCCATGACCTGGTCGATCAGTCCGAACGCCTTGGCTTCCTCGCCGGTCAGATAGGTATCCCGGTCCAGCATCTTTTCAATGGCTTCCACGGTCTGGCCGGTATGCTTGGCATAGATCTCGTTCAGCCGCTTCTTGAGCTTGACGATCTCCTGGGCGTGGCGGGCGATGTCCGCCGCCTGGCCGTAGAAGGACGCCGAAGGCTGGTGCACCATCACCCGGGCATTGGGAAGGGCATAACGCTGGCCCTTCACGCCCGAACACAGCAGCAGTGAGCCCATCGAGGCCGCCTGACCGATGCAATAGGTATGAATGGCGGGGCGGATGTACTGCATGGTGTCGTAGATCGCCATGCCCGCCGTCACCAACCCGCCCGGCGAGTTGATGTACATGTGAATTTCCTTCTTGGGATTTTCGGCCTCAAGAAACAGAAGCTGGGCGGTCATCAGGCTGGCACCGTAATCCTCGATCGGTCCGGTGACGAAGATAAGCCGCTCCTTGAGCAGGCGCGAATAAATGTCGAAGGCGCGCTCGCCGCGGGCGGTCTGCTCGACCACCATCGGGACCAGGGTGTTGTTGTAGAATTCCGTGGGATTGGACATTGCGGACCTTTGCGATTCGACAGCGGGCGGACAGTAGCCGGAAAATCCTCCAGCCACGCTTAATATAGCGTGTCTTTGAATGATTGCGACCCGTAAGCCCAATTTGTCATGGCCCGCGAATGCGGGCCACCCAGGTCAAGCCTTTGTGGGCTCGTCCTCGGGATCGGCAAACAGGGTTTCCTTGTCCACCTTGCGCTCATTGACCGTGGCGAGTTCCGCGATGAAATCCACCACCTTGTCCTCGAACAAGGGCGCGCGGATCTCGGCCTGGGCCTGCGGATTGTTGGCGTAGAACTGGAACACCTGCTGCTCCTGGCCCGGGAACTGGCGGGCGCGGGCCATGATGGCGCGCTGCACTTCGTCGCCGGCAACGGTGATGCCGTTCTGCTCGCCCAGCTTGCCCAGCACCAGGCCCAGGCGGACCCGGCGTTCGGCGATCTTGCGGTATTCGGCCTTCAGTTCGTCCTCGGTCTTGCCTTCGTCGGCGGCGGTCTTGCCTTCGCGCTTCAGCTCTTCCGCGACCTGGGCCCAGATATTGGCGAACTCATGGTCCACCATGGCGGGCGGCAGCGGGAAGTCATGGGCATTGTCCAGGGCGTCGAGCACGCGGCGCTTGAGATGCAGGCGGCCAGCGGCCTTGAAATCGCTGGTCAGCTGTTCGCGGACGCGATCCTTCAGGGTGGCGAGATCGTCCAGGCCGAGCTTCTTGGCCAGTTCGTCGTCGATTTTGGTGTCTTCCGGCACTTTCACTTCCTTCACCGTGACGGCGAAGACGGCATCTTTGCCTGCCATTTCCGGGGCGTGATATTCGGTGGGGAAGGTCACCTTGACGTCGCGGCTTTCGCCGGCATTGGCGCCGATCAGCTGGTCTTCAAAACCCGGGATGAATGTGCCGGTGCCCAAGGTAAGGCTGAAATCGCTGCCCTTTCCGCCATCGAACGGCACGCCGTCGACGCTGCCTTCATAATCGATCACCACCACATCGTCCTTGGCGGCGGCGCCGTCCTTGGTGACATGGTTGCGGACATTCTTGGCCAGGCGATCCAGCGCTTCATTCACATCGGCGTCTGCGACATCGCTGGTCAGGCGCTCAACCGTCAGCTTGGACGGATCGGTGGTCTCGAATTCGGGCATCAGGTCGACGATCACCTTGAAGGTGAGATCGGACTTGCCATCGACCACATCCTCGACGCTGCCGACCGGCTCGACACGCGGCTGCAAGGCGGGCTTGAGCTTGTTGTCGGTGATGGCCTTCTGGCTGCCTTCATTGACGGCGGCCTCGACCACTTCGCCCATGATGGACTTGCCGAACTGCTTCTTGAGGAAGGAGACCGGGGCCTTGCCGGGACGAAAACCCTTGAGGTTCATCTTGGGCTTCATTTCCTCCAGCCGGGCGTTGACGCGGCTGTCCAGTTCGCTGGCCGGCACGGTGACCATGAACTGCTTGTGCAAGTCCTGGGAAACCGTCTCGCTGATCTGCATGTCGAACGTCCTACTCATCTCTTTTGGGGACTGGTGCGGGCAGAGGGACTTGAACCCCCACGACTTTCGTCACTGGAACCTAAATCCAGCGCGTCTACCAGTTCCGCCATGTCCGCGTTGAAGCGGGCCCCTATAGCAGGGGATTCTGGGGGTTGCTAGGCCCGCCCGCCCATGGGGCGCAGGTAGGTCGCGACGTCCCAATAGCGGCCGAATTTCCGGCCCACGTCCCGGTAAATGCCGGCCGGCTCAAAGCCGAATGCCCGATGCAGCCGGACCGAGGCGTCGTTGGGCTGGGTAATGCCGCCAAATACCCGGTGCATGTCTTGGTCTTTCAAGGCATCAAACAGCACCGCATAGAGCCGAGGCCCGATGCCCTGCCCCGTCATCTGCGGCGCCAGATAGATGCTGGAAAGAACCGTGGTGTCATAGGCGGCGCGTTCGTTGTAGCGGTGCGAACTGGCCCAGCCGATGACCGCGCCATCCTTCACCGCCACAAAACAGCGATAGCGGCCGGCCAGGCCAAAGCCCTCCAGCCATTGCCGGCGCTGCTCAATGGTGCGCGGCTCGATATCGAAGGTGACCGGCGTCTCGCGGACATAGTGGTTGTAGATGTCGGTCAAGGCCGGAAGGTCGCCTTCACAGGCCGGGCGGATGGCCAAGGTCATCATAAATGCCTTTCCATGAAAACGCTTGTCGCAACGGTATGCGGCGGCATGGAGGCATACGGCTCGTATGCGCCGCAACCCACAAAGCCGCAGCGCCGGTAGAAGGCGATCGCGGCGCTGGAATAAATCCCCGTTTCCAACCGCAGCAGCTTCAGGCCGCCCTGTGCCGCCTCAGCGATCAATCTTGCCATGAGCGCGTCCGCGATCCCCTGTCCGCGCAGATGCGAACGCACATACATGCGCTTCACTTCCGCGAAGTCAGCGAATAACGCCACGCCGCCACAACCAGCGGGCTGCCCGCCCTGGCGCGCCACGAAGAAACGGATATGGGGCTGAAACAGAGTTTCCAGGACGAACTGCTTTTCACGCTGGGGTTGGGGCGTATAGAGGCCGGAAAGCTCGTCATTGAGTTCGTCCACCAGCAGGCGGACATCTTGGGTGGGAGCGGCGACGGGGACGACCTCCATCCTCAGCTCCGCGCCAGCGCCACCACATAGTGGCAGGGCCGGGTACTTTCATTGGCATAGGTAACTTCGGCGGGCGGGCCGAAGCCCAGACTGTCGCCGGTCCTGAGCAGATGGCGTTCGCCGCCTTCGATCAGCACCAACTCGCCCATCTGCACCCACACCACATGGCGGGCATGGGCATAGGTCCAGGCAGGGAAAGACACCGTCTCGCCGGCCGGCAGTTCGACCTGGACCATTTCCAGCGGGTGGTCGGGACGGCTGAAAATCTGGCGGCGGCGATAGCCGCTGGCCGGGTCGCGCCAGACCGGCTGGTCGGCGGCGCGGGTAAACCGCCCCTTTTCGCCTTCCGCCTTGAGCAGCAGGCCGGCCAGGGTGAGGTCGAAGGCCGCCGCCAGCCGGACCAGAAGACCGGCCGAAGGGCTCATCTCCCCCCGCTCGATTTTGCTGATGGAAGCCTTGGCGACCCCGGATCGCTCCGCCAGATCGGCCAGGGACCAGTTGCGGGCGTCGCGCTCCAGCCGGATATGTTGGGCAATCGCCGCCTCTGCATTGTCTACTATAGTATTCATTCGTCTATTATAATAGATGAATGGCGTTAGAGCAAATCGAGCACGTCCGGCAGGATCTCCGGCAAATCTTCCGCAATCAAGCCCGGGCCGAAGCGGTCCGCGGCTGCGCCGTGCAGCCAGGACCCGCAAGCCGCCGCCGCAAAGGCCGGGATATTCTGGGCCAGGAGGCCGGCGATAAAGCCCGCCAGAACGTCTCCTGCCCCTGCCGTCGCCAGGGTGGGCGGTGCGTTGGCATTGATCGCCGCCTTGCCGCTGGGAGAGGCGATCACCGTGTCGCCGCCCTTGAGCAGCACCACCGCTCCGGCCCGGACGGCGGCGGCCCGTGCCGCCTCGACCTTGCCGCCCGCCTCGTCCAGCAGGCCGGGGAACAGGCGCTCGAACTCCCCGGCATGGGGTGTCAGCACGCAGCGGTCATGCAGCCGGTTGAACAGCGCCTCGGGATCATCCTGAAACGATGTCAGGGCATCGGCGTCCAGAATGACAGCCGCACCGCTCTTCAACGCGACATCGACCAGCGCCCGGGTCTCGCCGCCCACGCCGAGTCCCGGTCCGATCACCACCGCGTTCAGCCGCTTGTCGGACAGGATGTGCGCAAGGCCCGCAGCACCTTCAAAGGGCTTGAGCATGATGGCGGTGAGATGGGCCGCATTCACGCCTATGGCGTCCGGCGGCGAGGCGACACTCACCAGCCCTGCCCCGATCCGAAGCGCCCCGCGCGCCGCCAGCCGCGCCGCGCCGGTGGCGTGGGCCGCGCCGCTTACCGCAACCACATGGCCGCGGTCATATTTGTGCCCGCCAGCTTTGGGACGCGGCCAGGTCCAGAGTGGCGGGGTGTTTTCGAACAGCTGTGTATCCGCCGCCGCGTCCGGAATGCCAATATCGGCCAGCACGACCTCGCTGCAGGCTTCCCGGCCTGGCAGCAGCAGATGGCCGGGCTTTTTGCGAAAGAAGGTGACGGTCAGCGCCGCTTTTACCGTCACGCCGCCAAGCGGCTGTCCCGTATCGCCGGAAACCCCGCTGGGCATGTCGATCGCCACCACCGGCAGATTATTAAGGGCTTCCACAACCTGCGCCGGCGCGCCTTCCAGGGGCCGCGAAAGCCCGGCGCCGAACAGCGCGTCCACCACCAGCTTTGCACCGTCCAGCGCGGCAGGCGTCAGCGCCAGCCGCGCACCCTTCCACTGTTCCGACATGACCTTGGCATCGCCTTTCGGATCGGCGTCATGCGCCACCCGCACGATGAAGCCGTGCTCGTCCAGCAGCCGCGCCACCACAAAGCCGTCACCACCATTGTTGCCGGGGCCGCACAGCACCGTGACCGCGCAGGGCTTGAAGCGGGCAGCAATGGCATCGGCCACCGCCCTGCCCGCATTTTCCATCAAGGTCAGCGAGGCCACACCCTGCGCCACCGCAAAGGCGTCCGCCTTGGCCATCTGGGCACAGGTGAGAACCTCGTGGGTCATGGCACGCCGAGATATTTTTCAAGACGGGCCAGAGACTGTTCGATCAGCGACTGCTGCTTGCAGAAGGCAAATCGCACAAAGGTGTCGGGCGTGCCGCTTTGGAAGAAAGCCGACAGCGGGATCAGTGCCACCCCGGCCTCGCGGATCAGCCGCTCGCAAAAGGCGAAATCCTTTTCATTGGTCAGTTTGGCGATGCCGGCGGTGAGAAAATAGGTGCCTTCGCAGGGCTGCACGTCAAATCCCAATTTGGTGAGACCGGTCGTCAGCACATCGCGGTTCTGCTGCAGCCTTTTGGTCAGGGTCAGCGGAAAATACATTTCATGGGTCAGGCCATGCGCCACCCCCAGCTGCAGCGCTGGCGGCGTGGTGAAGGTGATGAACTGGTGCGCCTTGGTCACCACCGATACCAGCGGACGCGGCCCCGTCACCCAGCCCACCTTCCAGCCCGTCAGCGAAAAGATCTTGCCCGCCGACCCGATCCGCAGGCAGCGCTCGCGCATGCCCGACAAGGTCGCCAGCGGAATGTGCGGCCGGCCGTCAAACACCAGATGCTCATAGACTTCGTCGCAGATCACCACCGCATTGGTTTCCAGCACCACCCGGGCCAGCGTCTCCAGCTCTTCGCGGCCGAAGGCGCGGCCGGCGGGATTGTGCGGCGAATTGATCAGCACGGCGCGGGTCTTGGGCCCGATGGCGGCACGCAAGGCCTCTTCGGTCAGCCGCCAGTCCGGCGGGCCCAGCTTGACGGTTTTGATCACCGCGCCGGTCGCCTCCACGATGGGACGATAGGAGTCATAGGTGGGTTCGATCAGCACGAACTCATCGCCCGCGACGGCGCATGCCAGGATGCAGGCCGCCAGCGCCTCGGTGCCGCCGGAGGTGATCACCACTTCGTCTTCCGGATCGAATTCCAGCTTGTAGAAATGCCGCGCATGCGCACTCACCGCTTGGCGCAGTTCGGACAGGCCCTTGGACGGCGGATACTGGTTGGGACCGTCGATCAGGGCGCGCGCCGCGACCGCGCGCAGACCGGCCGGGCCATCCTGGTCGGGAAAACCCTGGCCCAGATTGATGGCGTCATAGCGAAGCGCCAGCCCGGTCATATGCTGGAAGATGCTGATGGGAAGGTTGGAGAAGACAGGATTGAGCGCGGGCGGCATGGCGGTGCTTATAAGATGGACGCCGACCTTAGGGGGCCGCACGGCCAAGGAACACCCGCTTGCGGCACCCTAAAATGGACTATTATTTGTGCAATATGCTCAATATATAGGCTATTTCGTTCGCCTGCTAATTGGGCGTATTTCTTCAATCATCTGATTTTACTGATTTTTTTGCAATTCCAAAACCGGCACAAGTCCTGCTAACCCGTTAACGCAAGCGTTGCGGCCAGCCGGCCGCGCGGAGGAGCAGCATGAAAAAAATCGAAGCCATCATCAAACCGTTCAAACTCGACGAAGTGAAGGAGGCCCTGCAGGAAGTCGGGGTCCAGGGCATCACCGTGACCGAAGCCAAGGGCTTTGGCCGCCAAAAGGGGCATACCGAGCTTTACCGGGGCGCCGAATATGTGGTGGATTTCCTGCCCAAGGTGAAGATCGAGATCGTCATCAACGAAGACCGCGTGGACGCCAGCATCGAAGCCATTCAAAAGGCTGCGCGCACGGGCCGCATCGGCGACGGCAAGATTTTCGTCCTCAATGTCGAGGAAGCCATCCGCATCCGTACCGGCGAGACCGGCGCGGACGCCATCTAAAAAACGCCGGCGAAGCCGGATCACACAAGCCGCTCTGGTGGGGCGGTTTCTCAGATTAAACGAAGGGAAGACTGAACTATGGCCGACAAGAAGACGACTGCTGCCGACATCCTGAAACTGATCAAGGAGAAGGAAGTCAAATATGTCGACGTGCGCTTTACCGACCCCAAGGGCAAGTGGCAGCACGTCACCTTCGACCTGATGATGGTCGATGAGGATTTCCTGAACGAAGGCACCATGTTCGACGGCTCGTCGATCGCGGGCTGGAAGGCCATCAACGAGTCCGACATGCTGCTGAAGCCGGACCTTGAAACCGCCGTCATCGACCCCTTCTTCGCCCAGACCACGCTGATCCTGATCTGCGACGTGATGGAGCCGATGACCGGCCAGCACTATTCGCGCTGCCCGCGCTCGATCGCCAAGGCCGCCGAAAACTACGTGAATTCCTCGGGCGTCGGCGACACCACCTATTTCGGCCCGGAAGCCGAATTCTTCATTTTCGACGATGTGCGTTTCGATGTCGGGATGAACAAGGGCTACTATTACGTCGACTCCAAGGAAGGCGCCTACAATACCGGCACCGAATATCCGGAAGGCAACCTGGGTCATCGCCCGGGCGTGAAGGGCGGCTATTTCCCGGTTCCCCCGATCGACTCCGAACAGGACATGCGCGGCGAAATGCTGGCGGTCATGAAGGACATGGGCATCCAGCCGGAAAAGCACCATCACGAAGTCGCCACCGCCCAGCATGAACTTGGCTTCAAGTTCAACACGCTGACCAAGTGCGGCGACTATATGCAGATCTACAAGTATGTGATCCACCAAGTCGCCCAGGCCTATGGCAAGTCGGCCACCTTCATGCCCAAGCCCATCTATGGCGACAACGGCTCGGGCATGCATGTGCACCAGTCGATCTGGAAGGGCGGCAAGCCGCTGTTCGCCGGTTCGGGCTATGCCGACCTGTCGGACCTGTGCCTGTTCTATATCGGCGGCATCATCAAGCATGCCAAGGCGCTGAACGCTTTCACCAACCCGCTGACCAACAGCTACAAGCGCCTGATCCCCGGCTTCGAAGCCCCGGTGCTGCTCGCCTATTCGTCGCGCAACCGTTCGGCCTCCTGCCGCATCCCCCACTCGCCCTCGCCCAACGGCAAGCGCGTCGAGGTCCGCTTCCCCGATCCGGGCGCGAACCCCTATCTCGCCTATGCCGCGATGCTGATGGCCGGTCTGGACGGGATCGAGAACAAGATCCATCCGGGCGGTCCGATGGACAAGGATCTCTATGCCCTGCCGCCGGAAGAGCTGGCCAAGGTGCCGCAGGTTTGCGGCAGCTTGCGCGAAGCGCTCGACTCCCTGCGCGCCGACAATGCCTTCCTCAAGAAGGGCGGCGTGTTCGACCAGGACTTCATCGACGCCTATATCGATCTCAAGATGCAAGACGTGTATGCCTTCGAGCACACGCCCCATCCGGTCGAGTTCAAGATGTACTATTCGGTCTGAGTTCGCTCACATCTGACGAGAAGGGCGCGGCGCAAGCTGCGCCCTTTTTCGTTGGGCAAGGTCTAAGCGACGGCGGCGCGCAATTCCGGCGCCTTCACCGGCAGGGTCACAAAGGCCGAGCAGCCCTTCCCAAAATCGCTCTCAAGCCAGGCGTGGCCCCCGTGCAGCTCAGCAAGGCCTCGCACCAGCGCCAGCCCCAGCCCGGTGCCCCCCGCCTGACGGTCGAAACGGTTGTCCACCTGGTTGAAGGGCGAGAAAATCTTGTCCAGCTTGTCGCCCGGTATCCCCGGACCATTGTCGCGCACCATGATCTGGAAATCGCCGCTGGCAGCGCGCCCCGCAACCACCTCGATGCGGCCGCCCCTGGGCGTGAACTTGACGGCGTTGGACACCAGATTGATCAGGATCTGCTTCACCGCCCGTTCGTCGGCATAAAGCGGCGGCGCAGCTTCCTCGACCGAGATCAGCAGGTCCTGGTCTTTCTCGCGCGCCTTGGTCCCGATCAGCTTGAGCGCGATATCGAAGGTGCGCGCCGGGTCCAGTGGATGGGGCGCGATGTCCATGCGACCGGCCTCGATCTTGGCCACATCGAGCAGATCATTAATCAGCGACAGCAGATGGGCGCCGGAGGAATGAATGTCGCCGGCATAGTCGCGATAGCGCTCGGAGCCGACGGGGCCGAAGCATTCCTGGGAGATGATTTCCGAAAAACCCAGAATGGCGTTCAGCGGCGTGCGCAGCTCATGGCTCATATTGGCCAGGAAGGCGGTCTTGGACGCGTTGGCGGCCTCCGCCTCGAAGCGCTTCTTCAGCGCCTCGTCCCGCGCCTCTTCCAGTTCGTGCGCCATGTCCTCGATCTGGAAGCGCAGGCGCGAATCCTCGTCCATCCACAGCACCATCGGCCGCCCCGTGCGCCAGAGCTGCAGCGCGATAAAGGGCGCCACGATACCGATAATGGCATCCGTTGTCGTGCCACCCGTCAGGAATCGGGCCGAGGTCATCAACGAAACCGGTACCAAGCTGGCCAGATACATATCCATGTTGCTGCCGCGGCTGACAACCAGAGCGGACACCACCGCCATGATGCAGGAGGCGATAAAGATATGATTGAGCGGGTTGCCGGCCTCCCAGCACAGCCAAGGCATCAACCCCCAGGCGAAGCTCACCACCACCTGCATGCCCACGAAGCACCGGAACCAGGATTTCACCTCGCCATCGTCGCCACTATGACGTCCATAGGCACTGCTGATCAGCGCGGTGGCGCCGACCGCGATGGTCACTGCCAGCGGCAGGATCAAGGCGCGCGCGAAACTGACATTTCCGAAAATGCCGGTGACGCTGGAGGTGAGCACTGCCACCAGCAGGGCCCAGAGCGGCGCGCTGAGCCGCGTGGCATGCATGGCATGGGCGGTCAGGCGCAACTGCGCCTTCAGGACGCGAGGATCGCCCTCTCCAACTTCAGCTGCCAAACCCCACAAAGCCACGCCGCGCTTTTCCCGAAATACCTGTGCTACCAAGGTTCCAGTATCGCGCTACCATCTTAAAATTTACTAAGTTGGTTCCGTGAGGCCTGCGCCTTTTGCTCGCTTTTCATGGTTGATAAAACGTAAAAATAGCGGCGGCAGGCGCGATTCGCGCAGGCCAAGGTTTATGCAGCAACATCTGACAGACATGGCCAAGAACAATCCCGACCTATTCGACGGCGCATCCGCATCTTCCAAGGCCTATACCGCCAAGGATATCGAGGTGCTGGAAGGTCTCGAGCCGGTGCGCCGCCGGCCCGGCATGTATATCGGCGGCACCGACGTCAACGCCCTGCACCATCTGGCCGCCGAAATCATCGACAATTCGATGGACGAAGCGGTAGCGGGCCATGCCACCCGGATCGAGATGGAACTGAAGGCCGGCAATATCCTGGTCGTACGCGACAATGGCCGCGGCATTCCGGTCGACCCCCATCCCAAGTTCAAGAACAAGTCAGCGCTGGAAGTCATCATGACCACGCTGCATGCCGGCGGGAAATTCGACGGCAAGGCCTATGACACCTCCGGCGGACTGCACGGCGTCGGCGCCTCGGTGGTCAACGCCCTGTCGGAATGGATGGAAGTGGATGTGGCGCGCGACAAGCGCGGCCACAAGATGCGTTTCGAGCGCGGCCATGCCATCGGCAAGCTGAAAGACCTTGGCGCGGTCAACCGCCGCGGCACCATCGTCAGCTTCAAGCCCGACGCCAAGATTTTCGGCGATGCGCAATTCTCCCCTGCCCGGCTTCACCGCATGGCCAAGTCCAAGGCCTATCTGTTCCGCGGCGTGGAAATCCGCTGGTCCTGCGATCCCGAACTGATCAAGGACGAGACCCCGGCCGAGGATGTGCTGAAATTCCCCGGCGGATTGCTGGACTTCCTGCGCGGCGAAATCGGCAAGGCGCAGACCGTGACGCCGCGCGAGTTTTCCGGCCGCACCGAGAATAAGGGCGGCAAAGGATCGGTGGAATGGGCTGTAACCTGGGCACCGTCGCGCGATCCCTTCACCCGCAGCTATTGCAACACCATCCCCACGCACCAGGGCGGCACACACGAACAGGGCCTGCGCACCGCCCTCACCAAGGCGTTGCGCGCCCATGGCGAACGCGCCAACAACCGCAAGACATCGCTTATCACCGCCGATGATGTGATGGATTCGGCCTGCGCCGTGCTGTCGGTCTTCATCCGCGAGCCGGAATTCCAGGGCCAGACCAAGGACAAGCTGTCATCGCCCGATGCGCAGCGCCTGGTGGAAAGCGTGGTGCGCGACCATTTCGATCATTGGCTGGCCGAAAGCCCGACGGAAGCCGACCGGCTGCTGGGTTTCGTGATCGACTGCGCCGAAGACCGTTTGAAAAAGCGGCAGGAAAAGGAAACGCAGCGCAAATCGGCGACCCGCAAGCTGCGCCTGCCCGGCAAGCTGGCGGACTGTTCGCGCGACTCCGCGGAAGGCACCGAGATCTTCCTGGTGGAGGGCGACAGCGCCGGCGGCAGCGCCAAGCAGGCGCGCGACCGCAATACCCAAGCAATCCTGCCCCTGCGCGGCAAGATCTTGAACGTGGCCAGCGCCGCGGCCGGCAAGCTGCAGCAGAACCAGGAACTGTCAGACCTGGTGCAGGCGCTGGGTTGCGGCACGGGCGCCAAATATGACCGCAATGCGCTGCGCTATGAGCGGATCATCATCATGACCGACGCCGATGTCGACGGCGCCCATATCGCATCCTTGCTGCTGACCTTTTTCTATCGCGAGATGCCCGGCCTGATCGACGACAACAAGCTGTACCTGGCGATGCCGCCTCTGTACCGCCTCACCCAGGGCGGCAAGACCGTCTATGCCCGCGACGATGCCGACCGTGAACGACTGCTGAAAAAGGAATTCCGCGCCGGCGCCAAGGTGGAAGTCTCCCGCTTCAAGGGCTTGGGCGAGATGATGGCTTCCCAGCTGAAGGAAACTACCATGCGGCCGGGCCACCGCACTCTGCTGCAGGTGAACATCCCCAAGGACGACGTCAAGCACACCGAAAATCTGTTTGAACGGTTGATGGGCAAGAAGCCCGAACTGCGCTTCCAGTTCATTCAAGAGAATGCCGAATTCGCCAAAGAAGCGATCGACGTCTAGCGCCCGGGTATCGCGATATTGGCTGCCAGAATGGTGCGGTCGCCGGCCCGTGACGGCACGGCTTCGGGCGGACGTGCTTTGAGCAGCTTTGCGCCTTCGGGTGGCAGGCCCCGCCGCTGGGCCAAAAGCTGCAAGCTGACCGGCTCCGATGAGGCAAGGCGCAAGGTCATGCGCGCCGTGGCGCAGTCCGGCGTGCTACAGAGAATGGTGACACGGTCGCCGGAGGCCTGGGTGGTCACACCGGCAATGGTGAAAGACTGCAGCTTCGCTTCCGCCGGCACGATCAGCATCACAGCATCGCTTTCGGTCTTGAGGTCCAGCGCAACGCTGTCGCCATCGCGCGACACCAGCGCGGTCGGCGCGGGATGCCGGGCCGCACCGGCGGGCGCGACATAGAACATCTCCAGCATCCGTTGGGGCTGCGCCGAGAAATTGGCGGCGGCGCGCAGGCTTTCCGGCAGGCGCGGCACCGGATCCGCCAGCCAGCTTGCCCGGCCGTCCATCTCGACATAGCCCAGGTTCAGCCGCTGCGGCGCATCCACGCTGTAGGCCGGTTGCAGCCCCGCCGCCACTGCCAGAGCAATGGCAAAAACCAGCGAAGCCGCCAGCGAAATGCCCCAGGCCTGCGCCTTGGCTTTCGCCAGAAGCGGCAACAGGGTGATCAGACCGAACGCGGCGGTGATCATGAAGAGCGGATGCATTTTCAGCCCCATGATCGGCTCGCTGGCGGCATTGAACCCGATCCAGACGATCAGTCCCGCCAGCATGGCGACAGACAGGGCGAAGCCGCGCCCCCCACCGATGGTCGCCAGCAGCAGCGGCGCCGCCACGAGCGAGGGGAATAGAAAATAGGGCGTCAGACCCGGTGCGAAGATCGCGCAGACAATCGCCAGTCCGGCCAGCCACAACCAGCAGGTGATGACGCCGGCACCGCGCGAGATTACCAGCGCCACCGCAAAGGCGCCGAATGCCAAGGACAGACGCAGCCACAGCGGATGGGCGAATGACGGATCGGCATGGCCGGATATCCACGCCGACAGAAAATGAAGCGCAAAGCCCATGCCGATACAGCCCGCGATCAGCAAAGGCGGCATCATGAAAGCCAGAACAGGACGGCGGATTTCGCGGCGTTCGCGCGGGATGAAATACCCCGCCAGCGCAATCAGACCGACGGCCAGCAGAGATAGCGGCAAGGCCCAGCCGACCGGCAGGCGCAGCAGCCAGCGACCCAGCACATCGAGATAAATGGCATTCTCGCCCTGCAACGCCGCGAAATCGGCCCAGCTCAGCGCATCGGTCAGTTCCAGCACATTGTCGCCATGCTGCTGCAGGCTGCGCGGATCGATATTCTCGCGGCGGTCCAGCGGCGTGTGGTAATGCGCCTGATTGCCGATAAAGGCGAAGTTGTAGCCTGTCACGCCCGCCTCAAGGAACGGCGTCAGGTCGGTATCGTTGGGCAGTATCTTGTAGATTTCCGCATAGAGCGAGGATGCCGCGAGGTTCGGTACGCTGCGCGCATACAGATCGATCAGCTTCGCGTCACCCGCACTGGTCTGGAACAGATAGCTGGGGCCCTGGTTGCCCCGCGATTCCACATTGATCACCGCACCGGTCCTGGCGGCCACCAGCGGCATCTTCAGATAGGCGCGCGCGCCCAGCAGACCGCTCTCCTCGCCGTCGGTGAACAGCGCGGTGATGGGATGTTCGCCGGTAAGGCCCCGTGCCTGAAGCGCGCGAATGGTTTCCAGGATGGTGGCGACGCCCGACACGTCATCACCTGCCCCCGGGCCGGCAGCGACGGAGTCGGTATGCGCCATCAGCACGATGCGCTTGCCCGATCCGAACGACACACCCGCGACGATGTTGCTGACGGTGGCGCAGGGAATGAACCCGCGGTGGCGTTCGTCGGCACAGCTCATTTGGGTTTCGGTGCGGGCATTCACGCCCAGCTCGGCCAGTTCCGTCAGCAGCCGCGCGCGCAATGCGGCGCTTTGCGCGGAGCCGGCGGGATGGGGTTGCTGGTCGCCGAGCAGCCGCCCCAGGAAAGCGTCCGCGCGAGCGGCGGAGAATTGGGTGACGGGCGCATCCAGCCCCAGCGCAGCCGGGCGCGACTGGCCATAAACCGACAGCAGCCAGATGCCGACGACCAGTGCCGCCAATCCCCAAATTCTGCCCATACCGGCGCCCGAATCCCTGTTTCATGCGAAAATACAGGGATATCTTGCATTTTCGAGGAATATCCCTATTTAACGGTGCGATAAGAGTCGGCCGCCATTCGGGCCGCCGGCCTGGGCGCCACACGTCGCGCCCCTTTTTCAGGAGCGTGCTACGACCAGTGTGACGATCTCCGGCGCGGAAGCCGGACAAAACGAAGTTATTGAATCCACAGAGAAATCTGAATTGGCTGCGTCCAGCCCCTCGCCCGATAGCGTCGGCTTTGAAGGCTTGGGCCTGTGCGCGGATATTCTCAAGGCGGTGGCCGATAGCGGCTACACCACCCCCACGCCGATCCAGGCCCAGGGTATCCCGGTGGTGCTGCAAGGGCGCGACCTGATCGGCATTGCCCAGACCGGCACCGGCAAGACCGCCAGCTTTACGCTTCCCATGATCGAAATGCTCAGCCGTGGCCGCGCCAAGGCCCGCATGCCGCGCGCTTTGGTGCTGGAGCCGACCCGCGAACTGGCCGACCAGGTGTCGGAAAATTTCGATCGCTACAGCAAATATTCCAAGCTTTCCTATGCGCTGCTGATCGGCGGCACGGCGATGGACGAGCAGATCAAGAAGCTGGACCGCGGCGTCGATGTGCTGATCGCCACGCCCGGCCGGTTGATGGACCACTTCAACCGCGGCCGCCTGCTGCTGAGCCAGGTCAACATACTGGTGATCGACGAAGCCGACCGCATGCTGGACATGGGTTTCATTCCCGACGTCGAGGAAATCTGCCGGAAGCTGCCCTTCACCCGCCAGACCCTGTTCTATTCGGCCACCATGCCGCCAGAGATCCAGCGGCTCACCGACCAGTTTCTGCACAATGCGGTGCGCGTCGAAGTTTCACGCCCCGCCACCACCGGCACCAACATCACCCAGGAGCTGGTGGAAATTCCCGCCAATGACTGGGCCAAGCGTGAGGCGCTGCGCCGCCTGATCCGCGAGGCGGAAGCAACGCTCAACAACGCCATCGTCTTCTGCAATCGCAAGCGCGACGTGGATGTCGTGGCCAAGAGCCTGGTCAAGCACGGTTTCGACGCCGCGCCGATCCATGGCGATCTCGACCAGTCGCTGCGCACCAGGACGCTGGATCGTTTCCGCGCCGGAGAGCTGAAAATCCTGGTTGCCAGCGACGTGGCAGCGCGCGGGCTGGACGTTCCGGCCGTCAGCCATGTCTTCAATTTCGACGTTCCGATCCATGCCGACGATTATGTCCACCGCATCGGCCGAACGGGCCGCGCCGGACGCAGCGGCGCCGCCTATATGCTGGCCTCGCATCGCGACGGAAAATACATCGAAGCCATCGAGAAGATCACCGGCAACAAACTGCCCCGCCGCGAGATGATGGACATCGAGGTCCGCGAAGAACGAAAAGCCCCACGCGGCGAGCAGGGCCGCGGTGGCCGTGATCGCGGCAAGGATCGCGGCCGTGGCCAGGGTGGCAAGCAGCGCGACCGCCGTCCGCCGGGTGGAAAGTTCCACGACCAGGTCGCCGGCATGGAACCTGTCGCGGCAACGCCTGACGTTGCTCAGCCTGTTGCCGCGCCGCAGCCCGTCTTGGCACCCCAGCCTGTCGCCGCCGAGGCGCCGCGTGAGCGTCAGGACAAGCCGCGCCAAGAGCCTCGTCAGGAGCAGCGTCCCCGCGCCGAACCGCGCACCGAAAATCGGGATCGGGGCGAAAAGCGCGAACGTGGCGGCCAGCGCCATCACAATGAGCAGGCGGCGCGTCCCGAAGCGGTGGACAAGAGCCAGTTACCGGCCTTCCTGTTTCGTCCCGTGCCGGTGAAAAAGCCCGAGCCCCAGCCAGAATAAAGCGGCAAAACCCGGTTTCTGCTGAAATTTCAGGCTTGAAAGCCCGCTCTATTTAACGCTTTTTTACCCCGCCGGCGCTCACACTGCACCTGCGACACCGGTCATTTGCGCCGGCGCAGGGGATTTTGATCGTGTTCAAGCCAGACCGCGAACAGGGGTTTGCAAAGGCCGCCCTCGACCTGATGGGCGAGTGCGACGTCATCTCCACGCCGGAAAATTTCGAACTTTTCTATGCTTTCGTGTCGGGCGAAAATCCCGCCATCACCCAGATCATGGGCGCGGCGATCACCGCCAAGAAGGTGTTCACGCCCGAGCTGTTGCAGGATTTGCGCATGCGCTGCCTGTCGGGCGCGCGCGCGGCGCTGGCGATGGAGGCGGTCGGCAGCAATATGGGCACCATGATCGACGATGTGCTGGCCAAGCTGGAAACAGCCAGCCGCGACACGGTCGATTACAAGAATGCCCTTTCGGCAGCCAGCGGCGAACTGGGCGGCGACCGCAGTCCCGCCGATCTGCGCAAGCTGGTGGAAGGCCTGATCGCCGCCACCCGCGAAATGGAACAGCGCACCAAAAGCCTGGAAGACGAATTGCAGGCTTCTTCCGCCCAGGTCAGTGAGCTGCGTGACAAGCTGGACAATGTGCGCAAGGAAAGCCTCACCGATCCTTTGACCAACATCGCCAACCGCAAGGCCTTCGACGATGCAGTGCAGGCGGCCATCGAAGCCGTGCATGACGGCGAAGCGGCCACCCTCCTGCTGTGCGACATCGATCATTTCAAGAAATTCAATGACACCTGGGGGCATCAGACCGGCGACCAGGTGCTGCGCCTGGTGGCATCCTGCCTGTCGGAGAACACCAAGGGCCGCGATACCGCGGCGCGCTATGGCGGCGAGGAATTCGCGGTGCTGCTGCGCGGCTCCGGCCTGGAGGCGGGCGCGCATGTCGCCGACCAGATCCGCCAGACAGTGGAAGCCAAGAGACTGGTGAAGAAATTCACCGGCGACGTGCTGGGCACCATCACCATTTCCATCGGTGTGGCCCAGTTCGCCCCTGGCGACACCGCCGAAACCGTCATCCGCCGGGCCGACGCCTGCCTGTAGGGCGCCAAGCATAATGGCCGCAATCTGGTGATCGCCCAGAACGATCCTCGCATGGCTGCGCTCGAGACGAGCGCAGCCTAGCTCGGGTTATCTTTTCCCCCACCGATCCGGCCATCGCGCCTTCCGGCGCTCGGCGTTCGGTTGGCTTGGCCGCCAACCTCCCCCTTCGCTGGCACAAGTGCCAGCTACGGGCACCTCCCCCGCGATGCGCTTGCGCGCACGCATGGGAGGGCATGACCGCGCTCGAAACCAGCGCCGCCTGACCCTTTTTCGCATTCTGGGCTATGCTGGCGTCATGACTCAGCCGCCTGACCGCGTGATCCTGACCGCCCATGGCAAGGTCGCACGCCTCACCCTGAACCATTCCCCGACCATCAATGCGCTGTCCAGCACGCTGGTGGGCGAGTTGGTTGCCGCGCTGGACACGGTGCTTCGTAGTGACTTTCGCGCGGTGATGATCACCGGCGCGGGGCGCGGCTTTTGTTCTGGCGCCGACATGAACGAACTGCCGGGCTGGCGCGATGAAGGCGCGGGCCAGGTTCTCGAACGGCTTTATCACCCGCTTTTCCGAACCCTGCGCGATTTTCCCATGCCCATCGTCACGGCGGTGAATGGCCCGGCGGTGGGGATCGGCCTCAGCCTGGCCCTGATGGGCGACCTGGTCCTGGCCGCCCGCAGCGCCTATTTCCTGCTCTCCTTCGCGCGCATCGGGCTGGTGCCGGATGGCGGCCTGACATATCTGCTGCCGCGCGCCATCGGCGCGGCGCGCGCCCGGGAGATGGCGCTTCTGGCCGAGCCGCTGGCCGCTGACAAGGCGCTGGAATGGGGCCTGATCAATCGATTGCTGCCCGACGAGGAACTGGCCAATGCGGCGCTCGCCATCGCCGGGCGCCTTGCCGAAGGGCCCGCCGCGCTGCCTTTCACGCGCGCATTGTTCCAGGACAAAGCTGCACATGAGGCCCAGCTGGCGCGCGAGGCCGGGGCGCAACAACGCGCTGGTGAGAGTGATGATTTCCGGGAGGGCCTGGCCGCCTTTCAGCAAAAGCGGCTGCCGAAATTTTCGGGAAAGTGATCAGTCGGCCTTGGCCGGCGTGATCTGGACGCTTTCGCCACAGCCGCAGGCGCTGGTCTGGTTGGGATTGCGGAACACGAAGCGCGCGCCGAGCTTTTCCTGCACGAAATCCAGCTCGGTGCCGATCAGGAACAGGATCGCCTTGGGGTCGATGAAGACCTTGACGCCCTTGTCCTCCATCACTTCTTCGAACGGCTTGGTCTCCGAGGCATATTCCATGGTGTAGCTCATGCCGGCGCAGCCGCCATTGGTCACGCCAACCCGAAGGCCCAGAACCTTGCCGTCAGCCCCCTGCATGATGGCGGCGAGGCGCGCGGCCGCTGCCTCGGTCAGCTTGACCGGCTTGGGGCGCTCGCGCCGGGGTTTGGGCGTCTGGATTTCCATCAGAACATGTTCAATTCGAGTTTGGCTTCTTCGCTCATGCGGTCGGGCGTCCAGGGCGGGTCGAAGGTCATGTTGACCGTAACCTCGCCGATACCATCCACCAGTTCCAAGGCCGCCTTGACATTCTGCGGCATCTCGCCGGCAACCGGGCAATTGGGCGCGGTCAGGGTCATGTCCACCGTGACGTCCTTGTTGTCGGCGACATCGACCTTATAGATAAGACCGAGTTCGTAGATATCAACCGGGATTTCCGGATCGAACACGGTCTTGAGCGCCGTCACCAGCTTGCTGGTGAACGCATCGAGTTCCTGCGGGCTGAGCGCCGAAGGCTGGGGAATGGCGGTATCGCTCATGTTGCGCCCTCCTCCACGGCATTCTTATAGGTGTGCCAGGCCAGGGTGGCGCATTTCACCCGCATGGGAAATTCGGAAATCCCGCCCATCACTTCCAGACGTTCGCGGTCGTCCTCGGCCAGGCCGCTGGCATCTTCGCCCTTCACCAGATGCAGGAATCCCTGCATCAACTGGTCGGCTTCGGCGGCCGTGCGGCCCTTGAGCATGTCCACCATCATCGAGGCGCTGGCCTGGCTAATCGCGCATCCTTTGCCTTCGAACTTGATGTCCGCAACACGGCCGTCGGCATCGAGCTGAAGGTAGACGGTGACCTTGTCACCGCAAAGGGGGTTGTAACCTTCCGCCTTGTGGCTGGCGCCCTCCATCGCCCCGTAGTGCCGGGGATGGCGCGAATGATCCAGGATCACTTCCTGGTAAAGCTCCCTGAGCGCGCTATCCATGGCCGAGAATCCCGCGTGCCTTGTGCAAGCCGGCAATCAACGCATCGACATCAGCGCGGTTGTTATAAAGTGCGAAACTGGCACGGCTGGTCGAGGCCACGCCGAAACGCTCCATAAGGACCTGGGCGCAATGATGCCCGGCGCGCACCGCCACGCCTTCCCGGTCCAAGATGGTGGCAAGGTCATGGGCATGCATGCCGTCGGCTTCAAAGGACAGGATCGCTCCCTTGCCCGGCGCATCGCCGATCACCCTGAGCCAGTTGAACTGGCCGACCTGCTGGCGGGCATAGGCCAACAGATCATGCTCATGGGCCGCGACGGCGGCACGGTCCAGCGCCATCAGATACTCCAGCGCCGTGGCCAGGCCGACACTTTCGATGATCGGCGGTGTACCGGCCTCGAAGCGGGCGGGTGGATCGGCATAGGTGATGCGATCCTTCATCACTTCGCGGATCATCTCACCGCCGCCATTGAAGGGCCGCATCGTCTTGAGATGCGCCTTCTTGGCATAGAGCGCGCCGATGCCGGTCGGGCCATACAGTTTGTGGCCGGTGATGACGTAGAAATCGATATCCAGCGCCTGGACGCCCACCGTCTCATGCACCGCGCCCTGGCAGCCATCGGCCAGAACCGGCACCCCCTTGGCATGGGCGCGGGCGACAATGTCCTTCAACGGGGTGATGGTGCCCAGCACGTTGGACATATGGGTGATGGCGACCAGTTTGGTCTTGGGTCCGATGGCGGCGTCCAGCGCCTCGATATCCAGGCTGCCATCACCCTGCACATCCACCCAGCGCAGAACCGCGCCGTTGCGTTCACGCAGGAAATGCCACGGGACAATGTTGGAGTGATGCTCCATCACCGAAAGCACGATCTCGTCGCCCGGCTGGATGGTCGGCATCAGATGGCTATAGGCGACCAGGTTGATGGCTTCGGTGCCGCCCTTGGTGAAGACGATCTCGTTTTCGCTGGCGGCGCCCAGGAATTTCTGGACCGTGCGCCGCGCCGCCTCATAGCGGTCGGTGGCGGCGGCGGAAAGAAAATGTACGCCCCGATGGACATTGGCATATTCGCTCATGGCGAATGTACGCATCGTGTCCAGCACCACATCCGGCTTCTGGGCCGAGGCGCCCGAATCCAGATAAACCAGCGGCTTGCCATAGACCTGCCTGGACAGAATCGCGAAATCCGCCCGGGCTTTTTCCGCGTCAAAAGAAACAGCGATTTTACCTTGCGCGGTCATGCAAGCGCCTTCAGCGCAGTCAGCAATTCGGTACGCACCAGTTCGCGCTGGTCGGTGTTGACGATTTCGGCCACCGCATCTTCCAGGAATGCCTGCAGCAGCAACCCGCGAGCCTCAGCCTCCGGAATGCCCCGGGCACGCAGGTAAAACAGCGATTCGGCGTCCAGATCGCCCACCGCCGCGCCATGGGCGCATTTGACGTCGTCGGCGAAAATTTCCAGTTCCGGCTTCAGATCGGCCTCGGCATTCTCACCCAGCAGCAGCGCCTTGGCGCTCTGGTTGCTGTCGCTGCCATTGGCGCCCTTGGCCACCGTCACCTTGCCCTGATACACGGCCTTGGCGTGGCCGCCCGCCACATGCTTGAACAGCTGGGTGCTGCGGGTGCCCACGGTGCGATGTATGACATGGGTGGTCACGTCACTGTGACGCCTGCCATCCAGCAGCGCGACGCCGGACAGATGGGCCTCGGCACCCTCGCCTTCCAGCGCAATCTCCAGCTCCATGCGCGACAGCTTGCTGCCGAAAGACGCGAAGTGGGCGCGATACTGGCCGCCGGCGGCAATCCGCACCGACGCCTCTTCGACCAGCACGGCGTCGCCGGAATCGGGCGAGACGCGCACATGCTCCAGTCGGGCATTGTCGCCCAGCACGATTTCCAGACCGGCATTGCGGAACCGGTCGGGGGTAACGCCTTCGACCAGGGTCAGCGACGCGCCGTCTTCAAGCACCAACAGGCTCCGGACATGACCGGCGCCTGCGAATTCAAACTTCAGCGGCGCGGCGACGGCCAATCCCTTGGGCACCCGGAATGCGGTGCCACCGGCCGACAGCGACAGGGACGCGGCGCTCATCGCGTTGCGATGGGCCAGTCCAAAATGCTCCCGCACCCAGTCCGGCGGATTGGGCCCGGCCAGGTCGAAGGTCTCGATGCCTGAGGGCAGATGGCTGATCC
>JBEGVG010000115.1:0-11288 GCA_041178445.1 Pseudomonadota bacterium
GTTCCTGACGGTCCGTCAACTTAACCGCCCGTATGCGATTTGCTCAGCATACAAAACAACCGCCACAAATGATTGAATCTGCGGACCTTTCCGTCAGAGTTAAATAAACTTCGCGGAATCAATGGGATGGGACGGTTTTTTCTTCCGTTTTGCCATCATCTGTGATAGCGTCTTTTTTGTTCAGAGAACCTGACGACCACGTGCCCGCCGGCGCCCGACCGGTGGACCACCCCATATTTTGTGCGCACAGGAAACCAAATGACCGCCCTCAAATCTCCTCCCGCCAAGACCGCCGCCGCCCCGGCCAAGAAGGTCCCGGCCAATTCCAACAAGAAGCACGAGTTCAAGACCAACGATCATGTCGTCTACCCCACCCACGGCGTCGGCAAAGTGTCCGGCATCGAGGAGAAGGAAGTGGCGGGCGTGCGGCTCGAGCTGTTCATCATCGAATTCGAAAAGGACAAGATGACCCTGCGCGTTCCCACCGTGAAGGCCAAGACCGTCGGCATGCGCAAGCTGTCTTCGCCCGAAGTGGTGGCCGGCGCCCTCAACACCCTCAAGGGCCGCGCCCGCATCAAGCGCACCATGTGGTCGCGCCGCGCCCAGGAATACGAAGCCAAGATCGACTCCGGTGACCTGGTTTCGATCGCCGAAGTGGTGCGCGACCTGCACCGCGCCGGCGGCCAGCCCGAACAGTCCTATTCCGAGCGTCAGCTGTATGAAAAGGCCCTGGCCCGCATGGCCCGCGAAGTCGCCGCCGTCGAAAAGACCGACGAGCCGACCGCGGTCAAGCGTGTCGAAGGCATGCTGACCAAAAAGGCTGCTTAGTTCAAAAACTTGCGACCCTCTATCGCAAAAGGAAAAGCCCGGCAGCGATGCCGGGCTTTTTCGCAGCTAGTTCAGCAACTCGATCTGCGCCGGATTGGACAAGGCGATCTCCGGACGGCCCCGGACATTCTGCACCAGTCCCCAGATGCGCACATGACGGGCATGCAGGCTCTCCAAGTCATAACCGCGGAAGGCGCGGCGATCACCGCGGAAAAACCGCGGGTCCAGTCATTGCCGAAATCAATCGTGATCCGGCCGTCCCTGCTGCCCACATTGGTCACCCAGCCTTCCACCACCTAGAAGGTACCGGCCGGGGCGCCGCGCATCGCCTGCGGGCTGCGCGGCGCGTAACTTGTGATGGCCCAGAGGCCGGCGCGCTTGGCGCGCGCCTTGGCTTCGGCCTCGTACAATTCCGGTGAGCACTCATCGCGGTCCGGTGAAATCGCAACCCGCGCCAGCCCCTGCTCCAGCAAGGCGATCTGCAGCCATGTCTGGTTTAAGGCTTGCGCCCTCACCCGGTCGTAGCGGTCCTGCTTGGGCGGCGTGGCGGTGAAGGTCACCGGCCCCTGCCGCGTCAGCTCGGTCAGGACAGACAGCGCCCGGTCGGAAAGATAGCGCGGCCCGCCCTCGGCTTCCGGCTGCGGCAGGCGAATGCCTTCCAGCAAAACCGCGCGGCCATCACTGAGGATCAGGGCTCCATTGCGTTCCACGCGGATGACGCGGATGACGCGGGCATTGGAGATTTCCGCCTTTCCCGCGCAATCGGGAATAAAGCGCTGCGCGAAGGCCGTATTGGCGTTGAGCGTACAACACATTGCCGCCAAAATCACTGCATAGACCACCCGCATGCGGCCATTGGGCCCGCAAACCATTCCGGCGGTCAAGCGTTGCCAAGAACGCTCCCCCGTCAAACCGCGTCAAAGGTTAATGCCGTGCCCCCGCCGCTTCTTGCCCTTCCCACCAGCCTTCCCTCCGCCGCGGAATTGCCGGGAACGGTGATGGCAGTGCTGCCCGCTTTGACCGTGATGATGGTCAATGGTACGCGGGATTTCCTGCTGGCAATTCTGATCTTGGCGGCGGGCTGGATGCTCTCGCGCTGGTCCGGGCGCAAGGTGCGCGATGTGCTTTCGCACGTCCATTATATCGATCCCACCATAAAGCCGTTGATGGCCGGCTTTGTGCGCTATGTCATTCTCACCATCACCGTGGTGGCGGTGCTGAGCCAGTTCGGGGTGCAGACCACGTCGCTGATTGCACTGCTGGGCGCGGCGGGGCTGGCGGTGGGGCTGGCGATGCAGGGCACGCTTTCCAATGTCGCCTCCGGCGTGATGCTGTTGATCCTCAGGCCGTTCAAGGTCGGCGACTATATTGTCGTTTCCGGCGCCAATATCGGCGGCACGACACGCGAAATCGGCCTGTTCACAACGGTGCTGATAACGCCCGACATGGTGTATATTTCGGTGCCAAATTCCACGCTTTTCGCCAACCCGATTACAAATTATACCCGTGAAGCCACGCGCCGGATCAATATCGTGGTCGGGATCGACTACAAGGACGATATCGACAAGGCGCAGGCCGTCCTGCTCGACATCATGACAAGCGATCCGCGGGTTCTTCAGGATCCCGCCCCGATCGCGCCGGTCGATGCACTGGCGGAATCTTCCGTCAACCTCATCGCGCGCTGTTTCGTTCCCAATACGGAATACTGGAACGTGTATTTCGACATTCAGAAAGCGATAAAGCAGCGCTTCGATGCCGCGGGCATTTCGATTCCGTTCCCGCAGCGCGTAATGACGGTGCGCGATGTCACCGCAAATTCCGAAGATGGCGCGGCCAAGACACCGCTGGTGGAAGACCACACGCCGCAGTCGGGCAAAAAGCCCAACTAGGATTTGGCCTTCAGGCTCACGCCTTCGGGCGGGTCATTGTCATCCGGCACGAAGAAATCCGGCAGCAGGTCCTGGGCCGGATCGACACGATATCGGTCGAAATCGGTAACACCATTCTCGGCCAGGAACGTGTCGTCGATCAGGAAATTGCCGGTGAAGCTCTTGGGCTTGGTGAAGATGTGCCAGGCCGCATCGGCTACGATTTCGGGCGTCCGGCAATGAGACATGTCCTCCTCGCCGCTCAGGACATTGCGCATCGCTGCGGTGGCAATCGCCGTGCGTGGCCACAGCGCGTTGAAGGCGATCTGGCCTTTGAACTCTTCCGCCATGCCCAGCACGCACAGGCTCATGCCGTATTTGGCCATCGTATAGGCGGTATGCGGCGCGAACCAGCGCGCCTTCATGTCCAGCGGCGGCGACAGCATCAGCACATGCGGATTGGCGGCGCGCTTCAGATGCGGAATGCAGGTCTTCGACACCAGAAAGGTGCCGCGCGCATTGACCTGGTGCATCAGGTCGAAGCGTTTCATCTCAGTTGCTTCGGTGCCGGTCAGGGAGATGGCGCTGGCATTGTTGACGCAGATGTCGATGCCGCCGAGCTTGGTCACCGCCGCATCCACGGCCGCTACCACCTGCTCCTCGAACCGGATATCGCAGGGCACTGCCAGCGCCTTGCCGCCCGCGTGTTCAATCTCCCCGGCGGCGCTGTAGATAGTTCCCGGCAAGTTGGGATGGGCCTGGATGGTCTTGGCCGCGATCACGACATTGGCGCCGTCCTTCGCCGCCCGGAGCGCGATGGCAAGGCCGATGCCCCGGCTGGCGCCGGTGATGAATAGGGTTTTGCCCGCCAGCGACACGAAACCTCCTGAGCTTTGGGCCATTATGGCCAAAAGCCCCACAGATTCCCTCGACATCTTGTCACCGGGTGCTTATTTAGCCGCCATGATCGAGGTTCAGACCAAAATAGCCCCCGCCGATGCCGCCGGGATTGCCCAAGCGGCCAAGATTCTGCGCGACGGCGGCCTGGTCGCCTTCCCCACCGAGACGGTCTATGGCCTGGGCGCCGACGCCACCAATGGCGAAGCGGTGGCCGCGATCTTCGCCGCCAAGGGCCGCCCGCTGTTCAATCCCCTAATCGTGCATGTCGCCGATATCGAGGAGGCGCTGCGTCATGTGGAACTGTCACCCCGCGCCCGGGCGCTGGCCGAAAAATTTTGGCCCGGCGCGCTGACGCTGGTGCTGCCGCGCCGCAAGAACTCTCCGCTGTCGCTGCTGGTCAGCGCAGGATTGGACAGCGTCGCCCTGCGCGCGCCGTCGCATCCCGCGGCCATCGCGCTTTTGAAGGAAACCGGGCGGCCGGTCGCCGGTCCCTCCGCCAACCGTTCCGGCCAGGTCACCGCCACCACCGCCACCCATGTCGCCGACAGTCTCAGCGGCAAGGTGGATTTCATTCTCGATGCCGGCAGCGCCACCCTGGGCATTGAATCCACCGTGATCGGCTTTGATGGCGACCGTCCGCTGCTGCTCCGCCCGGGCGCCATTCCGCGCGGCGAGATCGAAGACATGATCGGCCCCCTGGGTGCGCCCGGCAGCATGATCCGCTCACCGGGACAGCTGGCCAGCCATTATGCGCCGCGCGCGGCCCTGCGGCTGAACGCCGGCGAAATCGAATCCGGCGAAGTTCTGCTGGGCTTTGGCGACGCACCGGGCGCCAAGCTGAACCTCAGCCCGCGCGGCGATCTGAAGGAAGCCGCCGCCAACCTGTTTGCCATGCTGCGCGAGCTGGACAAGAGCGCCAGTCACATCGCGGTCTCGCCCATTCCCGCCACCGGAATCGGCGAGGCGATCAACGACCGCCTGCAGCGGGCGGCCGCGCCCAGATGACCGTGCCGCAAGCTGTCCTGGACCGCCTGAAAGACGCGGTCGGGGCCAAAGGCTTCAGCACGGATCCGGCGGACATCGCGCCCTATCTGGAAGAATGGCGCGGCAAGTATCAGGGCCACACACCCCTGCTGCTCAGGCCGGCAACGACCGCCGAAGTCTCTTCCATCCTGCGCATCGCCCATGAAACCGGCACACCCATCGTTACCCAGGGCGGCAATACAGGACTGGTGGGCGGGCAGATTCCCTTTCACGGCGAAGTGCTGTTGTCCACACGGCGCCTGAACCAGATCGCGCCGGTCGATCAAAGCGGCATGACCCTGACGGTGGAAGCCGGCGTCACGCTGGTGCAGGTGCAGCAAGCCGCAGATGACAAGAAACTGCTGTTTCCGCTCAGCTTGGCGTCGGAAGGCAGCTGCACCATCGGCGGCAATATCGCCACCAATGCAGGCGGCACCCATGTGCTGCGCTATGGCATGACCCGCGCGATGGTGCTGGGCCTTCAGGTGGTGCTCGCCAATGGCACCGTGCTCGACATGCTGCGGTCCCTCGCCAAGGACAATAGCGGCTACGACCTCAAGCAGATGTTCATCGGCTCGGAAGGCACGCTGGGGGTGATCACCGCGGCCACCCTGAAGCTGTTTGCCAGGCCCGATGTCTCGGTTACCGCTTTGGCCGCAGTGCCTTCGCCCGCCGCCGCACTGAAGTTGCTGAGCGCCATCCAGGCGCGGACCGGCGGCATGCTGTCGGCCTTTGAACTGATCCCCCGCATCGCGCTGGAGCTTGTCACCCGACACATTGTTGGCACCCGTGATCCGCTGGCCGCGCCATCACCCTGGTATGTTCTGATGGAAGCCACCGGCGGCACAGATTGCAATCTGGCCGCCGGTTTCGAGACTGGCCTGGCAGATGCCATTGCGGTCGGCATGGCCACAGATGCCGTGGTCGCCAGCAGCCAGGCCCAGGCGGCGGCATTGTGGAAACTCCGCGAAGGCATTTCGGAGAGCCAGAGGCGCGAAGGCGCCTCCATCAAACATGACATCGCCGTACCGGTGGCGACGATCCCGGACTTCCTCGCCCGGGCGACACCTGTGGTCGAGGCCTTGGTGCCCGGCGCGCGGGCCGTCAGCTTCGGCCATCTGGGCGACGGCAACCTGCATTTCAACTTCAGTGCCCCTGTGGGTGGGGACGATGCCGCATTCCTTGCCCATTGGGACGACGTTCAACAGGCAGTGCATGACATCGTGCAGGAATTCGGCGGCTCGATCAGCGCCGAACACGGTATCGGTGCAATGAAGGTCGCGTCCCTGCCCCGCTACAAGAGCCATGCCGAACTGGATGCCATGCGCGCGCTGAAAGCCGCCTTTGATCCCAGGAATATTCTCAACCCCGGCAAGACAGTGCCGCCGGTCCTGCGCCTCTGATCTGAAACTGCCCTGCGAGGCGGGCGCTGCTTGAACAGGGCATCTTCAGAATGCACTATCGGGCGCTGCTCCCGCAGTGATGAGGAGAATTTCCATGCCCCGCCCGTTATTGAAAATGACCGCGCTGTCCGTCTGCCTTGCTGTCGCCATCGCGCCGAATGTGTCGGCTCAGCCGCGCCAGGACGTCAAAATTCAGTGGTCGATGGGGCAATCGTCGGGCAAGCCAACCGCGCGCCATGAAAGCGCCGCGGCGATTGTCGATGGCAAGCTGTACCTGATCGGCGGTCGCGGCGACCGCCCGCTCGATATTCTCGATCTTGCGAGCGGCCAATGGCGGACGGGTTCCCGCCCTCCGGTCGAAATCAATCATACCCAGGCCGTGACGCTTGATGGGCGCATCTATGTGATCGGGGCTTTCAGCGACCCCTTTCCGCAGGAGAACATCGTGCCGCAGATCCTGATCTACGATCCGGTGGCGGATAGCTGGACGCAAGGGGCCGCGCTGCCAGCTGGCCGTCACCGGGGCGGCGCCGGCGTCGTCGTGCATGACGGCCATATCTATCTCGTCGCCGGCAACCGCCTGGGACACAATTCGGGCTTCGTCCCCTGGCTTGACAGGTTCGATCCGAAAACAGACGCATGGACCGCGCTGGCTGACGCGCCACGGCCCCGCGATCACTTCCACGCCATCGTGCTCGACGGAAAAATCTATGCCGCAGGCGGCCGCAAAAGCGCCGCCGACCAGAAGCAACCATTGGCCCTGACCATCCCCGAGATGGATATCTACGATATCGCAGCCGACCGGTGGACGACCGCCGCCGCACCGATTCCAACGCCGCGCGCCGGCGTTTCGGTTGTGACGGTGGGCAAGCTGGTGGTGGTGATGGGCGGGGAAAGCGGCGTTCAGGTGCCGGCGCATGCCGAGGTCGAAGCCTATGATCCGGCCAAGGGCAGCTGGACGACGCTAACGCCGCTTCCCGTTGGCCGCCATGGCATGCAGGCCGTCCAGGTCGGGAACCGCGTCCATGTCCTGGTGGGCAGCGGTAACAGAGGCGGCGGCCCGGAGCTGAACGATCACTGGGTCATGTCCGGCTTCTGACGGCAGCGCCTTTAGCGCATGATCTCCGCTTCCGTCTTGCGCCCATCGACATAGACGGTGACCCGCTGTGTCGCGGGCACCGCCGCCAGCGCCATGATCAGCGCCACGAACCAGCCGATGATCGTCCAACCCAGGAAGAAATTGACCGCCGCCACGCTCAGCGCAAATGGCGTGCGCCGCAGCACCGCGATAATGGTCGGCACCCAGTACATCACGAACAGGAACAGCAGGAACGTCAGCACGGCGCGAACCTCAAAGGCCAACACCTAATATAGTGCGGATTGGCGGGGATACCAGCCCACGCCTACGCCGCCTTGGACAGGCTCGGCGTGTCGGCGGGCGCGACATCGGCTCTGCGATTGGCCTGGGCGCTGATCTTGGCGGTAATCATGGTGGAGACATAGGGAAGGCTTTGCACTCCCAGCATCACCATCCACATGGTCACGGCCGGGTCCTGGAAGCCCCGGTCGAACGCCATGGAGATCATCGCCATGATCAGCAGAGCGCACAGCACGGCCTCCTGCCACACCACGCGCAACACCTGCGTGAAGCTGGCGGGATCGGCACATTTGGGCGTGCGCAGGAACGGCTTGCCGGATGTCATCAGCCCGGTCCACACCGCCTTGCCCACCGAATGGGTCAGCGACAAGCCCGCCACGGAAGCCACCACCGCGCCCTTGAAACCCGATCCCACCTTGGGCGGATAGAGCAGCAGCGTCTTGATCAGCTTGGTGGCGAACAGCGCCATCGCCGCCGCCGACAAGGCCGGCATCGGTACATCAATGTAACTGGGCATGGTCCACATCAGCAGGGTCCAGATCAGCGCCATCAGGGTGACGACCATGCCAAGCCCGTCGGAAATCCAGGGCAGCCAGCCGGTGAGGAAATGATAGCGCTGGGTCAGCGACAGCGCCGAACCGCCGATGAATATCTCGCGCGCATGGCGCTTCATGATCTGCATGGCGCCATAGACCCAGCGGTAACGCTGCGACATGAAGGCTTCCAGCGTGTCCGGCATCAGGCCCGATCCCATGCTCTGGGAAACATAGGCGGCTTCATAGCCGGCCTCGAACAGCTTCAGACCCAGTTCGGTATCCTCGGTGATGCACCATTCGCTCCAGCCATCCACCTCCTCCAGCGCGTCCTTGCGCACGATGGTCATGGTGCCGTGCTGGATGATGGCATTGTGCTCGTTGCGCTCCACCATGCCGATATGGAAAAAGCCGCGATACTCCTGATAGGCCATGGCTTTGAAGCGGTTCTCGCCCGCGTCGCGATAATCCTGCGGCCCCTGGACCAGAGCGATGGAGGGCGAAGCAAAATAGGGAATGACGCGCCTGAGCCAGAAAGGCTGCACCTGATAGTCGCTGTCGATCACGGCGACATAGACGCACCTGGGATCCGTCAGCGCCAAGGCGCGGTTCAGCGCGCCGCCCTTGAAGCCCTTGAGCTGTTCGAAATGGAAGAAGCGGAAACGAGACGTTCCGCTCTCGGTATTGAGCGCGCGGCAATGGGCTTCCACCGGCCGCCAGGTTTCCGGATCGGGCGTGTTGTTGTCCAGAATGATGACTTCGTAATTGTCATAGTCCAGCCGGGCGAGCGCGTTCAGCGTCTCGATCACCATCTGCGGCGGCTCGTTATAGGTCGGCAGATGAATGGAAACGCGCGGCGACTTTTCCGGGATGCCCAGCTTCATCACCCGTCGGTCCACCCGCCACAGGCTGGAGGTCAACTCGATGCTTTCCGTCAAGATCACGGCGCAGGCCAGGAGCACCAGCGGCGACATGGCGACCATGGCGATGATGTCTATCGGTTCGACATATTCCAGCGCTGTGGCGTCCACCAGCGCCAAGAGGCCCGTGGAAACCAGCACCACCATGCCGCCCATCATCAGATAACCGGTCTGGCGCACCCGCGGCATCCGCCCCAGCACCAACAGGCCCAGCAACAGGCTGATGATCGCGGCCATGAAGGCATAGCCGCGCCATTCGGGGAAGGTGCGCAGGAGGCCGGTAAAGGCGAATTTGGGATTGCCGCTGGCGTCGAACAGGCCCCAATAGGCGCCCACCGCGCCTTCGCCCTGATTCTTCCACGGCTGGTCATAGGCCTCGAACAGATAATAGTCCCAGCCCTTCTCCTGCGCGAACTGCACAAAGCCACGCAGGAAATAGCCTTCATTGGCGGCGGTGGCCTCGGCCCGGCCGCGGGTGCGCCCTTCGGAAGGCCAGCCCGCCTCGCCCACCACGATCCGCTTGTCGGGGAATTCGCCCTGGATGTGGTTGTAGAAGCTTTCGCTGGATTTCAGCGCACCGCGAATGTCCACATTCTCCCAATATGGCAGGAGATGGACGAAGATCACGTCGACATACTGGCCGATCTCCGGCGTCAGCATCCAGGTGGACCAGGGCTCGGCGGTGGTGATCTTGATGCGGGCGGGCAGAGCCTCACGCACGCGCTGGATATAGGTGTTGAGCTGGTCGGGCGAGACATAGCCGAACAGCTGCGTCTCGTTGCCCACGATCACCCGGTCGATGGTACGGCGATTGGCCAGGGCGGTACGGATACCGAGCTCGATTTCCTTTTCGTTCTTCTCAAGATCGGCGCTGATCCAGATTCCCAGCGACACGGTCATGCGGTAGCGCCGGGCGATTTCCGGCACCTTGTCCATTCCGCCATCCACCGTGTAGGTGCGGATGCGGCCCGTCAGCTTGGAAAGCTGCGCCAGATCGCGGTCGATCCGCTCGGCCGGAACATTCTTGGTCTGACGCTGGGTGAACAGGCGGCTGGGACTGTAGGCGATACCGCGCACCTGCCCGTCCCATTCCGGCGCCACCACCGTGTAATCGCGGCTGGTCCAGAACAGCGCGCTCGCCGCCACCACCAGCACCAGGGCGACCGCGATGCGCAAGCGCCCGCCGCCCAGATGCCGCGCGGTCCAAAACCGGGTGAAGACGGCGCGCAGCACGTGTTACTGGTCTTGGCGTTCGCTGGGGTCGGGTACGTAACCCTTTTCGCCGCGCTTGGGGAGCGGCGTGACCTTTACAAGCCGGATGTCGAACAGCAGAACCTGATTGGGCGGAATGGCGCCGTCGCCCGCGCCGCGCACGCCATAACCCAGATTGGGCGGGATCGTCAGCAGCCAGCGGTCGCCCTCGCGCATCAGCTGCAGCGCTTCGATCCAGCCGGGGATGACGCTCTGCAGCCGCATAGTCGCCGGCAGGCCCGGTGAGGTACCGTCGAAGATCACTTTGTTGATCAGCGTGCCGGTGTAATAGACCGTTACCGAGTCAGCGGCGGTCGGGCGCTTGCCGTAACCATTCTGGATGATGCGGAACTGCAAGCCGCTGGGGCGGGTGATCACGCCCTTCTTTGCTTTGTTTTCCTCGAGATATTTCAGGTTGGCTTCGATGCTCAGCGCGTCGTCCACCGCGGCCGCGGGCCCTGCCCAGCCAGCCATCAGAACAACCGCACACACAGTCCAGAACCGCTTCATTTCCGTCTCCAAGAACGCACCAGTGCACCCGCCTGCCCTAGCTTAGCGCGATGCGACCCCGGGGCCATAGCGCCTGAAACCATGGAACCCGTGTTTCACGGCGAAATTTTGCCCCGTTGCTTAACCCTGGAGCCCAAATTCGGGCGATATCACCGGATCAGACGAACTTGGTGACCAGATGGACCAGAACAGCCAGGCCGAACAGCCCCACAAGGATGCCCGAGCCCTTGTTGATGGCCCGCATGGCCTTTTCATCGATCCGGGTGTGGAAAAGGCCGATCAGCGCGGTCAGGACCAGCCACCACAGGGCCGAACCACCGACCACCCCGGCGACCACCAGGCTGGCGTCGGCAAAGCTTCCTGCCCCGCCCGCCAGTCCGCTCAGGCCGGCGAACATGCCGCCAAAGAACATCAGGGTGGCCGGGTTGGTGATGGTCAGGGCGAAGGTCGAAAGCATCGCCTTGCCCAGATTGGTGCCGCTGCGGTCCACACCGGTTTCCGGACAGCGGGGGGCCACAGGCGCGAAAAAGGAGCGCCAGCCATACCCGACCATCAGGAGACCGCCGATCAACTCGATGATGGAGGAATAGCCATGGATCAGCTGGGCGATCCAGGTCAGGCCAAATCCGGTGACGGCGGCGAAAACCCCGTCGCCCAGGGCCGCGCCCAGGCCG
>JBEGVG010000116.1:0-12033 GCA_041178445.1 Pseudomonadota bacterium
GATATCCCGGCCTCCCGGCACGCAATCGACACCGATTTTCCCTGTGACGTCGCCACTTCTATCTGCCGCAACAGCGTTACTATCTGCTCCGGCGTTGGACTCTTCTTCGGCATGTCCAAGCGCCTTATCCAAGCCAGTTTCTATCAATTCGCTTGGTACAAAAAGAGCCAGGCAGGTCACCTAGAGCGCGTGCTTTTGATCGGGACCCGTCTTAGCGGAAGGCATTATGGCCAGCGGCCCCTGTGTGCCGCACAAACAGGCCGCACACATGGCCGCACCGACCGAAGGACAGAACATCAAGAAAGCCCTTGCCAAAGGGGAGCCGTCCACACATGGCGCAAAGCGGACAGTGGCCGTCCTTTGGCTCGGCGCAATCCAGTATCGGTCACAATGTCAGGCGGATTTCGCCGCCTGACGGTTGTTCCACACAAAGCCGATGATCAGCAGAGCCGCCATGGCGAGCTGGGCGATCACGCCTTCCTGGGTGGGATAGACCCCCAGCAGCTCCGAGCGCGGGAAGCCGGCCAGCGGGTTGATGGCGATGTAACCCGCCTCCTGCAGCGCCGAGATGCCCTTGCCGATCAGCACCACGGCCAGACCTGCGATCATCCAGCTGCTGTATCGGAAGAACTGTCCGATCGGCAGGCGGCGGCTGAAATACATCATCGCCACCGCGATGATGGTCAGGACGATAACGGCGGCAGCCGCGCCGGCCAGCATCGCGCCGCCATTTCCTTGCGCCCATATCGCGGCATAGAACAGGATGGTCTCGAACACTTCGCGGTAGACCACGACAAAGGCCAGGGCGAAGAGGAACCAAGCAGACCGCTTGTTCAGCGCCGCGCCCATCTTTTCCCGGATATAACGCTGCCACGCATCGGCATGGCTCTTGCCGTGCATCCAGATTCCGACCCACAGCAAGACCGCTGCCGCCAGGAGCGAGCCGAAACCTTCAGTCAGCTCGCGGCTGGCGCCCGAGATGGTGATCATCCAGGTTGCCACCACCCAGGTCACGGCACCGGCCACCAGCGCCGCGGCCCAGCCGCCATGGACGTAAGGCAGCACGTCGCGGCGGTTTGCCTTGTTGAGGAAGGCGATCATGGCGATGACGATCAGCAGGGCTTCCAGGCCTTCGCGCACCAGAATCGTGAAGGCGGCCAGGAAGCTGGCCATGCTGGACGCCTCGCTGGAGCCCAGGACCTTTTCGGCCTCGGCGAACAGGCCATCGAGCGCGGCGACCTGGCCGCGCACGGTTTCGACAGGCGCGCCATTGGCAATGCCGGCACGCACCGCGATCATCGCAGTTTCGATGCGCAGCATCAGCGCATGATCGCGCGCCGCCAGCACTGCTTCGACCGGTTCGAAACCGTCGAGATAGGCCGACAAGGCCAGGTCGGTGGCGCCCCGGCTGTCCTTTTTCTCATAGGCGGCCAGCGCCTCATCCAGCTTGCCGCGCGCGAAGGTCAGTGCGCCGCTGCTCTGTTCGGCGGCGACCGCTTCGGGATGACGGCGCAGATAGGCGGTGATGGCCTTGGCCTTGTCGTCGCCAAGCTGTGCCGCCAGCGCGGCGGGCGTGGCGCCCACCAGCCGGTCCATGTTGAAGCCGGAGCGCAGCTGGGAGTCTTCCTTCCAGATGCGCTCGCCTTCGGCCGTGTTCGTGAAGGCCAGCGTGCCGGAATAGAAAGCCACCGCCCAGCGGTCTTCCGGCGAAAGTTCGGCGAAGCTGCGCATGCTGGTGCCGTCCAGCCCCTGCTCGATCACCTGGAACAGCGCGAACACGCTGCGTTCGCTGGCGCGGGCCGCATCGGTGAATTCGATCGGCGGCGGATCCAGACCCGCCGAGTCCGGGCCTTTGCCGTCGCCATTGGCGCCATGGCAGGAGGCGCATTGTTCGGCGTAGATTTTTTCGCCCCGCGCCAGGTCCGGCGTGGCGGTTGGCGCCAGCGGCACCGGATAGGCCTTGATCAGGTCTGCGGCCACGGCGCGCGCCGCCACCGCGATGGTTTCAGGCGGCTGCTTGCCGGCGATCAGCTTTTCAAGCGCCACCGCCTTTTGCAGCAGGTCCTGCCGGGCGCCGGTGACGGGAAGCTGGGTGATGCGTTCGCGGGCCGATTTCGAGAACTCGACCATCTCGACATATTCCGCGTCATTGACGATATTTCCGTCCTGCACGGCTTCCCGGTAATCGACCGCGATGTAATCCAGCAGCCGCCATATCGTCTGGGCGGGCGCGGTCTGGGCGTGGGCAAAGGGAGTGGCGCCCAGCAGCAGGACAGCGAGCAGCAGGACGGCGCGGGTCAGCATCACGGAAACTTTCTTGAGAGCGGTTCTCATTATTAGCTATGGCCGTGTGGGATGTCGAGACCGCTTCCTGTCAGCCCGTTGTCAGGTCACTCCAAAGAAAAAGGGCGGCAGAGAAGCCGCCCTTTTCGTCTTTATATAGGCCGTATCAGTTCGACTGGCGGCGCAGAAAGGCCGGGATTTCGAACTGTTCGTCCCGCTTGTGGTCGGGGAACAGGTCGTCATCCTTGCCGCGCGGCGCTTCGGACTGCGGCATCGGGGTCGCGGTCGCGCGCGGCCCTTGCGGCGCGGGCGCCATGCGCGGTTCCGGCGCGGGTTCGGCGCGCAGGTCGGCGGCCTTCTTGCGGCCAAAGAAGCCCCAGCCGCTTTTCTTTTCGGGCGGCGCCGACATGGGCTGCTGTTCCAGCGGACGATAGCTTTCGGTGGCGGGATACTTGGCCGACAGCGGCACCGGCTCGGATGCCACTTCCGGCGCATCGGAGCCGCCCAGGATGTAATCCTCGGCCGGGCTCTTGTCGGCGCCGATCTCCTCGGCCAGCGCGTTCATGGTGGCATGCACCGGATTGACCGCCGGCGCGGGCGCCGGGGAAGACGCATAGGCCGGGCGGACGGGTTCGGCGACGCGGGCCGGCGACTTCAGGTTCAGGTGCGGATGCAGGGTGCGCACCTTTTCCGGCAGCGGCATGCGAACCTGGTCGGCATCGATGCCGGTGGCGACCACGCTGACGCGGATGCGCCCTTCCATCTCGTCCAGGATGGTGTTGCCGAAGATGATGTTGGCGTCGGGATCGACTTCCGAACGGATGCGGTTGGCGGCCTGCTCGACTTCGAACAGCATCAGGTCCGGACCGCCAGTGATGTTGATCAACACGCCCTTGGCGCCCTTCATCGTCACATCGTCCAGCAGCGGGTTGGAGATCGCCATGTCGGCCGCCTTCTGGGCGCGGTCTTCGCCTTCGGCTTCGCCGGTGCCCATCATCGCCTTGCCCATCTCGCTGATCACCGACTTGATATCGGCGAAGTCGAGATTGATCAGGCCCGGCATCACGATCAGGTCGGTAACGCCGCGCACGCCGGCATGCAGCACTTCATCGGCCATGGCGAAAGCCTGGGCCATGGTGGTGCGCTCATTGGCGACGCGGAACAGGTTCTGGTTGGGAATGACGATCAGGGTGTGAACGAACTGCTGCAGCTCCTGAATACCGCGTTCGGCGACGCGCATGCGGCGATCACCTTCCAGGCTGAAGGGCTTGGTCACGACGCCGACGGTCAGGATGCCGGCTTCGCGCACCGCGCGGGCGATGACCGGGGCCGCGCCGGTGCCGGTGCCGCCGCCCATGCCGGCGGCGATGAAGACCATGTGCGCGCCGGAAAGCTGTTCCATGATCTCGGTCATGGATTCTTCGGCGCCCGCACGGCCGACTTCCGGCTGGGCGCCAGCGCCAAGACCTTCGGTGGTTCCGACGCCGAGCTGGATGCGGCGGGTGGCCTTGGACTGGGCCAGGGCCTGGGCATCGGTGTTGGCGACGACGAAGTCGACGCCTTCCAGGCCCGCCTCGATCATGTTGTTGACGGCATTGCCGCCGGCGCCGCCCACGCCCAGCACCGTGATGCGGGGCCGCAGTTCCTTGGTCTCGGGGGCTTTCAGATTGATCGCCATATTCAGATTCTCCTCATCAGGTTGGTTGCTCCGGCCTTCGCCGTTGCTTGCGGGATGTTTCGATCACCTTGCGGCACGCCAGGATCCCCAACTGATTCGCTGTTATATTGTTGAATCATTAGAGCCATCTCCGGGTCAACCGGGTCAGCCAGCTTTCGCCGCTGACGCGGTCCGGACCGCCCATGGCGATGTCCGGATTCAGAAGCTCGGGCGGCAGGGTCGCGCCCGCCATCATCAGCCCGATGGCGGTGGCGTAATCGGGCCCCGCCGAGGCTGCCGCCAGGCCCGAAAAGGCTTGCGGTCGGCCGATGCGAACCTGCTTGTTGAGAATGCGGGCGGCCAGTTCGCGGGTGTCCGCCAGCTGGCAGGCGCCGCCGGTCAGGACGGCGCGGCGGCCCGCCGCCACGTCGAAGCCTGACGCGCGCAGCCGGGTCTGGACCTCGCCGAAAATTTCTTCCAGCCGGGCCTGGATGATGCGGGTCAGCATGGAGCGCGGCAGGCGCAGGGCGGAGTCGACGCCCTCCTCGCCCATCTGGGCGACCGAGACAACGTCGGAGCCGCCATCCATCTCGCCCATCGCCGCGCCATAGAGAGTCTTGACCCGTTCGGCGGCGCCCAGCGGGGCGGCCAGCATGCGGGCAATGTCGCTGGTGACGGCAAAGCCGCCCACCGGCACCACATCGGCATGGACCAGATGGCCTTCCAGGAAGACGGCGATGGAGGTGGTGCCGCCGCCCATGTCGATCACGGTGGCGCCGATCTGCTTTTCGTCCTCGGTCAAAGTGGAGATGCCCGATGCGTAAGCCCCAAATTGCGTGCCGATGACATTGAGATGGCAGCGTTCCACCGCCAGCTTGAGGTTCTGCAAGGGCGACGGCTTGACCGCCACGGCATGCATGGCAACGCCGATGCGCTGGCAGAACATGCCTGAGGGGTTCTTCACCCCGCGCGCTTCGTCCACCACATAGGCGGTGGGCGCGCTCTGGATGACTTCATGGCCTTCCAGCTTGGCCCGCGCCCTTCCGTCATTGAGCAGCACCCGCAGGTGATCGTCGGAGACCAGCGCGCCGTCCAGCGACATGACCGCCCGGCTGGTCACCGAGACCGGCTGGCCGCAATTGACGCTGATCAGCACATTCTGGATGCGGGCATCGGCCATATTCTCAGCCGCAGCGACGCAGTCGCGGATGGATTCCTCGGCCTGGTCCAGGCTGGTAATGGTGCCGGCTTTCAGGCCGGAGGATTCGCGCAAACTGCTGCCCAGCACCTTGAGCGAGCCCGCCTCGGCCTGGCCGATGACGCAGACGATCTTGGAGGTGCCGACATCCAGCGCCGAGACAAGTCCGGGCCGGTAGGCGGGGATTTCGTTGTTCACGCGCAAGCGCAGGGTCTGGTTCATGTCTCTTTGCCCCTTTGGACATCTTTCTTTTCGCCGCTCTTCAACATGAAGAAGTAATGCGTCGGCGAACGCAGATCGATTTCAGTGACATCGCGTTCCAGGATGCCATTGTCGATGATCAGATGTTCCAGCGCGGCGAGCTGCTTGTCCCAGCCGGCTTCCGGCAGCTTGACGATGACGCCGTCATCCAGGATCAGGTTCCAGCGGCGCGAGGAGACGCGCGCAAAGGCGGCGGTGCGGGCCGAGATCGCGCGATGGGATTTCACCGCATCCACCAGCTCGGCGGCGCTTTGCGGCGCGCCCTCGCCCACCAGCTTGGGCAGGCGGCTGAACTTTTCGAGATCGCGGGTGGTAATGACATTGCCGTTGCGCTCGACCAGTGCGATGGGGGCTTCGCCATTGGCGTTGGGCGGCGCCTGCCACAGCGCGAAGGGCCGCTTTTCCACCAGGGTGACAAAGATGGCGTCGGGATAGCGGCGATGCACTTCGGCCGATGCGATCCAGTCCAGATGCGCCAGGCGGTTGCGCGCCCCGAACAGGTCGGCGCTGAAAATGGACTGGCCGGGCTGCATACCCAGCACTTCCAGGATCTGCTTGTAGGGCGTGCGGCGGTTGCCGGTGATGTGGATTTCGGAAATGCCGAAGCCGGCATGGGCCAGCGTCTGGTTGACGCCATTGTCGATGGCGCGAAAGCCCCGGCCGATGATGCCGCTGGCGAACAAAGCGGCGAGCAGCGCCAGCACCAGCGACAGGCCGGTCATCGCCATCATGGGGCGGTTGGCGAAGAAGGCGAAGCGCGGCATCAGCCGGGAAAAGAAGCCGGAAGATTTTTCGCGGCGGACCGAGCCGGGCTGGACCTTGGGCAGGTCGCGGCGCGTCGAAGGGCGCACACCTTGCGCGCGGGCGGGCTTGCCACGGCTCTTGCGGTCCACAGTTACCGATCGCATGACGCGTCCTCCACCATCCAGCGGCACAATTTTGCGTAAGACATGCCGACATAGGCGGCCTGTTCGGGCACCAGCGAGGTCGGCGTCATGCCCGGCTGGGTGTTGGTTTCCAGCAGGATCAGGCGCGGCTTATTCGTGGTGTCGTCGTAACGGAAGTCGGTGCGGCTGACGCCGCGGCAGCCCAGCGCCTTGTGGGCGATCACCGACATCTCCATGCAGTCCTTTGCGATATTGTCCGGGACGATCGCGGGCAACACGTGTTTGGAGCCGCCGGGGGCGTATTTGGCTTCATAGTCATAGAATTCAAGGTCGGTAGTGATCTCGGTGACGCAAAGCGGCTTTTCGCCCATCACGCTGACGGTGAGTTCGCGGCCCGGCACGAACTCCTCCACCATCATTTCGCTGGAGAGATTCCAGTCATCCGCGCCCAACGCGGCGGGCGGACGGTTGTCGCCCTTCCTGATGATGAAGATGCCGACGCTGGAGCCTTCATTAACCGGTTTGACCACATAAGGCGGCTCCATCATGTGGCGCGCGCCAGCTTCCTTGCGGTCGCAGACAATGGACTTGACCACCGGCAGGCCGGCGGCGCGGTAGATATCCTTGGTGCGTTCCTTGTGCATCGCCAGCGCCGAGGCCAGCACGCCGGAATGGGTGTAAGGCAGGCGCATCCATTCCAGGATGCCCTGCACCGTGCCGTCTTCGCCGAAGCGGCCATGCAGGGCGTTGAACACCGCATCGGGTTTGGCGGCGCGCAGCTGGGATTGCAGGTCGTCGGCAGGATCGATCTCGACCGGATCGAATCCTTCTTCCTTGAGGGCCTTCATCACGCCGCGCCCCGACGAAAAGGAGACTTCGCGTTCGGCGGAGCGGCCGCCCATCAAGACGGCGATGCGCTTGAAGGCGGTCATGCGACCCCCACGCGCTTGATTTCCCATTCCAGGGTGATGCCGGATTTTTCCAGCACGCGCTTGCGGACTTCCTCGCCCAGCGCTTCCAGGTCGGTCGCGCTGGCGTCGCCGGTATTGATCAGGAAGTTGGTGTGCTTTTCCGAAACCTGGGCGCCGCCGATCCTGAGGCCACGGCAGCCGGCCTCATCCACAAGCTGCCAAGCCTTGTGGCCGGGCGGAT
Source organism: Pseudomonadota bacterium (assembly GCA_041178445.1). Lineage (GTDB taxonomy): Bacteria > Pseudomonadota > Alphaproteobacteria > Micropepsales > Micropepsaceae > Rhizomicrobium. Next base: position 7,439 of record JBEGVG010000116.1, read on the forward strand.
TCTTGAAGGTGGAGCCGCCGGTCCTGGACTTGATCGGCTGGGCAGCTTCGCGGCTGGCGGAAAGTTCTTCCATGCGGGCGCGAATGGCGGCGGGCTCATCCGGCGTGCCTTCGAACACCGCCTCGATGAAAATCAGGTCGTCGGACGCGCCTTTGGCCTTCCTGTATTCGAACGCCATGTCGGCGCTGGAAAGCCTGATTTTGTTGCCTTTTGCGTCGATGGCGGTGGCTTCGACAAAGATGTCCTTGATCTCGCGGCCATAGCAGCAGGCATTCATCTTGAGCGCCCCGCCAATGGTGCCGGGTACGCCGCGCAGAAATTCCAGGCCGGCGATGCCGGCATCGGCTGCGGCACGCGCCACCGCGCCATCCAGGGCGGCGGCGCCGGCGCGCACGCGCATGCCATCGATCTCGATCTTGCCGAAAGCAGAAGACAGCCGCACCACCGCGCCGGGAATGCCGCCGTCACGCACCAGGAGGTTGGAGCCGACGCCAATCACCGACACGCGCAGATCGGCGGGCTTGGCCGCCAGGAAGCTGGCAAGGTCGTCGGCATCGGCGGGACGGAACAGAACCTCGGCGGGACCGCCGGCGCGAAACCAGACGAGATCCTTCAGCGGCGCACCCAGCGTGATCGAACCACGCACCGGCGGAAGCATGTCGCAGGGCCGCGTCATCATCACGTCAGGCCCTCCAGTTTTTTTGGAAGGCTGTACATCCAGCCGGTGATGGAGCCGGCGCCGGTGCCGATGATGGCGGCGCCCGGCTTCACATAGGGTGCAACGGCGGCGGCGAGATCGTCTTCGCCGTCGATGGTGATGACGTTGCGATGGCCATAGGCGCGCAGGGCTTCGGCATAGGAATCGCGGTTGATGCCTTCGATCGGCTGCTCGCCCGCGGCATAGACCGGCGCGATCACCGCCACATCGGCATCGTTCAGGCAGGTGGCGAACTGCTCGAATGTGTCGCGCAGGCGGGTGTAACGATGCGGCTGCACCACTGCCACGATCGGGCCCTTATAGGCCTGGCGGGCGGCGCGCACCGCGGCGGCGATCTTGAAGGGATTGTGGGCATAGTCATCGATGATGGCGGCGCCATTCACCTCGCCCACCTTGGTGAAGCGGCGGCGAACGCCGCGAAATTCGGACAGGCCCTTCTTGATGGTGGCATCGGCAACGCCCAGCTGGCGGGCCACCACTATGGCGGCCAGCGCGTTCTGGACATTGTGCTCGCCAGGCATGGGCAGGCTCATGCCGTCCAGCCGCTCTTCGGTATTCTTGCGGCGGTCGGTGAAGACCACGTCGAAATGCGAGGCGCCTTCGGAGAAGCTGACATTCACCGCCCGGGCATCGGCCTGGGGTGAAAAGCCATAAGTGATCATGCGGCGGTCGGTGATGCGGCCGACCATCGCCTGCACCTCGGGATGGTCGATGCACAGCACCGCGAAGCCGTAAAAGGGCACGTTCTCAACGAAGCGCTGGAAGGCGTCGCGCATATTGTCGAAGGTGCCGTAGAAATCCAGGTGATCTGGGTCTTCGTTGGTGACAACGGCCACGGTCGCCGGCAAGCGCAGGAAGGTGCCGTCGCTTTCATCCGCCTCGACCACGACCCATTCGCCCGCGCCCAACCGGGCGTTGGTGCCATAGGCGTTGATGATGCCGCCATTGACCACGGTGGGGTCCATGCCGCCCGCATCCAGCAGCGCGGCGACCAGCGTGGTGGTGGTTGTCTTGCCATTGGTGCCGGCGATGGCGATGCAGGAGCGCAGGCGCATGATCTCGGCCAGCATCTCGGCGCGGCGCACCAAAGGCAGGCTCAGCGCGCGGGCGGCGTCGAACTCGACATTGCCGGGCTTGACCGCCGAGGAATAGACCACGGCGTGCGCGTCCTTGAGATTGTCGGCGTTGTGGCCGACATGAACGGTGATGCCCATGTCGCGCAGGCGCTTCACATTGGCGTTTTCGGCGGCGTCCGAGCCCTGAACCTTGTGACCCAGATTGTGCATGATCTCGGCGATGCCGCTCATGCCGATGCCGCCAATGCCGATGAAGTGGATGGCGCCGATATCCAGCGGCACGCGGGTGGTGACGGGTGTCGCCATTACGCGGCCCTCCTGCCGGCAAGACCTTCGACCACATCGGCGAGCTTTTGGGCCGCTTTCGGAGTCGCCAGCGCATGGGCGCGGGCGGCGGTGCGGGCCAGCGCCATGGGGTCGGCGAAAATCCTGATGATCATCTGGGCCAGTGAATCCGAGCTCAAATCGCTTTGCCGTACCCGCCAGCCCGCTTCGGCGCGGGCCAGTATGTCGGCATTGGGGGTCTGGTTGTCGTCCAGCGCGCCGGGCAGCGGCACCATGATCGCAGGTCTGCCGATCGCCATCAGCTCGGCGACGGTGCCGGCGCCGGAGCGGGCGATCACCAGATGGGTTTCGGCCATGCGCCTGGGCAGGTCTGAAAAGAAGGGCTCCAGCTGGGCGCGGATTTCTGCGTTGCGATAGATTGTGCGCACTTCTTCAATATCTTCCGGGCGGCATTGCTGCACCACGTTCAGGCGCATCTTCATGTCATGGGGAAGGCGCGTCAGCGCGGCGGGCACGATCTCGGACAGCGCGCGGGCGCCCTGGCTGCCGCCGAACACCAGGAGGCGCAGCGGGCCGTTGGTTTCCGGCACATTATAGGATGCGCCCCACACCGCCTCGACTTCCGGGCGCAGCGGATTGCCGGTCAGCACCACCTTGGAGGGATCGGCGGGGGCAAAGCGGGCGATGGGAAAGGCAGCGGCCACGGTCCTGACCTTGTTCATCACCAGCCGGTTGGCGCGGCCGACCACGGCATTCTGTTCGATGATGGCGGTGGGCAAACGAAGCAGTGTCGCGGCCAGCATCACCGGCACGGATGGATAGCCTCCAAAGCCGATCACGGCGTCGGGCCTCAGCTTCATCAACCGCACCAGCGCGGTCACAAGGCCGGCCGCGATCTTGAACGGCGCGGTGACGGCATTGAAGGGCGAGGATGGCACGGTCTGAATCAGGGCACCGGGAAACTGGGTGGCGTAATGGATGAAGCGGGCATCCGTCATCACCACGATCTTGCGGCCACGCTTGATCAGTTCGTCCGCAAGGGCCTGGGCGGGGAACAGATGCCCGCCGGTGCCTCCTGCTGACAAGACTATAACGCTCATGCCCGCACCATGAAGAAGCTGGGATCGTCGCGGGTGACGACCTTGGGCCGCTGGCGGGTCACCGCCAGGGCAAAACCCATCGTGACCGCCACCGCGAACAGCGACGAACCGCCATAGGAGATGAAGGGCAGCGTCATGCCCTTGGCCGGCAGCAGGGATATCGCCACGCCCATATTGATGAAGGCCTGCACCGCCGTGACCAGCGCCAGGCCTGCGCCCGCCAGCTGCGCAAACGGCTCGCGCGCCGCCGCCGAACGCAGCAACAGCCGCACGGTAAGGACGCCGAAGGCCGCCGCGATCAACCCGCAAAGCAGCAAGCCGAATTCCTCGCCCGCCACCGCGAAGATGAAGTCCGAATGCACGTCGGGAATGCGATATTTGACGGTGCCCGCGCCCGGGCCCACGCCGGTCAATCCGCCATGCGCAAAGGCCTTCAGCGCCAGCCCGGCCTGATAGCCGGTTTCCGAATGGCCCAGATACTGGTCCACCCGGCGATTGACGTGCGGAAAGACCTGATAGGCGATGAAGCCCAGCATGCCGGTGGCGGCGATGCCGGCCGATACCCACACGAAGGACATGCCCCAGAAGAACAGCATGCCGCCCCACAGGCAGAGCAGCAGCGCGGTCTGGCCCACATCGGGCTGCTTGATCAGGATCAGCAGCGCCGGCAGCAGCAGCAGGAAGGTGACCATCGGTTTGGGGATCGCCAGTGGATGGCGATCGGCCAGCACGGCGGCGGCCAGGATGGCAAAGCCGGGCTTGAGGAATTCCGACGGCTGGAGATGGAAGGCGCCGAAATCCAGCTCGCGCTTAGCGCCCAGAAGATCCGCGCCGACGAACAGCACGAGGAAGGACCCGATCAGGGCCCCGGCAAACGTCACCGCGCCGGCGATGCGGATCTGGCGCAGGCTGAGCAGCGACATGCCGCAGAGGATGGCAATGGCAAACACCGCGAACATCACCTGGCGCGCGGTATAGCGAAAATCGCCGCCCGCCATCGGGCTGCCGGTGGTGGCGGGACTGGCGGCAAAGGCCAGCATCAAGCCGATGCCCGCCAGCAGCAGCATGCAGCCCAGCGCCACGCGGTCGATGGTGAACCACCAGTCGGCAAGCGCGGATTTGTTGGCGCGGGTTATCATGAGGCCGCCTTCAGGTCGCGTGGCAACTTGGCGACCGCCGTGCGGAAGGCATCGCCGCGCTGCTCGAAATCCTGGAACTGGTCGTAGGAGGCGCAGGCCGGCGACAGCAGCACAACGGGCGCGGGCGCGCCCGAGGCGATGGCATCGCGGGCTGCCGCTTCCACCGCCCTGTCCAGTGTGCCCGACATGTCATATGGCGCCTTGCCGTCCAGCGTGCGGGCAAACACTGGCGCGGCCTCGCCGATCAGATAGGCCTTGCGGATGCGCGGGAAGAAAG
>JBEGVG010000117.1:0-9400 GCA_041178445.1 Pseudomonadota bacterium
CATGCGCCAGCACACCCAGAGCAGCAAGATGCCACCCGCCAGCATCAACCCGATGATGGCCAGCAGCTGGACGGCGACGGCCGCCATGCCAATGCGCAGAACAACCGCGGCGATCAGGCCCCAGAGGATGACCTTCTTGCGCATCTCCAGCGGCACGCGGGCGGCGGCCAGGCCGATCACCACCGCATTGTCGCCCGCCAGCACGATGTCGATCATCAGCACCTGGCCAAGCGCCCACAGACCGCCCTCGTTGAAGATCGTCAGTTCCACCTAGTCGCTCCTTTTGGGGAAGAGGCCGGTCTGGCGCAACGCTTCCCCCAATACCATCGCGGCCGCCTGCGCCACATTCAAGGACCGCAAGCCTGAAAGCAGCGGAATCGTCACGCGTGCGTCAGCCCGGGCATGAACCTGGTCGGGCACGCCAACGCTCTCCCGGCCCACCATCAGCGAATCGCCGGGGGCAAAGGCAAAGTCGGTATAGGTCATGTCCCCCCGCGTGGTCAGCAAGATCAGTCTGCTTGGCCCGCATTCGCGGTCCGGGGCAACCGCCGGCCCCAAGCTTTCCTGAAACCGTGCCCAGGATTCATGACGGCGAATGTCCGCGTTTTTGAGATAATCCATCCCGGCCCGTTTCAGCCCTCGGTCGGACAGAAGAAATCCACAGGGCTCGATGAGGTCGATCCCCACCCCGAGGCACGCCCCCAGCCGGATCAGGGCACCGGCATTTTGGGGGATATCGGGCTCATAAAGGGCCAGACGCACCGCAATCCTCCTTTTTCGGCTAACCGCTGGCGTAAGTCGCGGCAGAACAAGGCATTTTCTGCGTCATCGTGCCGCAAGACCCTCGAAAATCGACTCTCTATTTTACTTACCCAACGAACAAGCCGCCGGGGGGAGGCACGGGCTCAGGCCGCGTCACCCCGTCAGTACCGTATCGGCGCTTGTTTGTGGCAAGAGTTCGGCGTTTTCTTCCGCCAAAGTTTTTCAAGGGTGAAGCCAGTGGTAGGTATGACAGGTGACGCGGGCACGCGACGCGATTTTCTCTATGTGGCGTCGGGCGCGATGGGCGCTGTCGGCGTCGCCGCAGTGGCATGGCCGCTGATCGATCAGATGAACCCGTCGGCCGCCGCGCTGGCGCTGGGCACGTCGGAGATCGACATCGCCTCGATCCAGCCCGGCCAGCAGATCGTCTTCAAGCATCGCGGCCTGCCGCTGTTCGTGCGCCGCCGGACCCCGGCCGAAATCGAATCGGCCCAGGCGGTGGATGTGAATTCGCTGCCCGATCCCCTGGCGCGCAATGCCGCCCTGCCGGACAACGCCCCCGCCACCGACGCCAGCCGCGCCATCAAGCCGGAATGGCTGGTGCTGATCGGCGTCTGCACCCATCTGGGCTGCACTCCCGCAGTTTCGACGCCGCAGCAGCCCCAGGGGGAATATGGCGGATGGCTCTGCAATTGCCACGGTTCGGCCTACGACACGTCTGGCCGTATCCGCAAAGGACCGGCGCCGACCAATCTTCCCGTGCCGGCTTACACGTTCATGTCTGACACCCGTATCAAGGTCGGTTGAGGAGAATAAAAATGTCTGGCCCGTCGACCTACAATCCCGAGTCCGGAATCGCGAAGTGGATCGACTCGCGTCTGCCGCTGCCGCGTCTGATGCACGATACGATAAGCACCTTCCCGACGCCGCGTAATCTGAATATCTGGTACATCTTCGGCGGGATCCTAACTTTCTGCCTGGCGGTCCAGATCGTCACCGGCATCGTGCTGGCGATGCATTACGTTGCCAGTACGAACCTGGCCTTCAACTCGGTTGAAGCCATCATGCGCGACGTCAATTACGGCTGGCTGATCCGCTATGTTCACGCCAACGGCGCGTCCATGTTCTTCCTGGCCGTCTATATCCACATGTTCCGCGGCCTTTATTACGGCTCCTACAAGGCGCCGCGCGAGCTGATCTGGATCATCGGCGTGCTGATCTATCTGCTGATGACCGCCACCGCCTTCTTCGGCTACGTGCTGCCCTGGGGCCAGATGTCCTTCTGGGGCGCCACGGTCATCACCAACATGTTCAGTGCCGTGCCTGTGGTCGGCCAGGCCATCGCCACCTGGCTGTGGGGCGACTTCGCGGTGGGCGAAGCCACCCTGAACCGCTTCTTCTCGCTGCACTATCTGCTGCCCTTCATCATCGCCGGCGTTGTCGGCCTGCATATCTGGGCGCTGCATGTGCCGGGCAACAACAACCCCCTGGGCATCGATGTGAAGAGCCCCCAGGACACCTTGCCCTTCCATCCCTATTACACGGTGAAGGACGCTTTTTATCTGGTGTGCTTTGTGATCCTGTTCGCGGGCTTCGTGTTTTATGCGCCAAATTTCTTAGGCCATCCAGATAATTACCAGCCCGCCAATCCGCTGGTGACGCCGCCGGAGATCGTACCGGAATGGTACCTGTTGCCTTTCTACGCCATGCTACGGGCGGTTCCCGACAAGCTGCTGGGCGTGATCGTGATGGTCGGCGCCATCATCACCCTAGTGTTCATCCCCTGGCTGGACACCAGCCGGGTGCGCTCCTGCCGCTTTCGCCCGCTGATGAAGCAGTTCTTCTGGGCCTTCGCGGTGGTCTGCGTGATCTTGGGCTACTGCGGCGCGCAGAGCGTGGAAGCCACCGCCTTCGGCATTCCGCTGGTCTGGGTGGCCCGTATCGCCACGCTGTACTACTTCGCCTACTTCTGGCTGATCATGCCGATCGTCGGACTGATCGAAACGCCCAAGAAGCTGCCCGCATCGATCGCGCAATCCGTGCTCGGCGATTCCGCCGCCAAACCTGCCGAATGAGAACCACCATGCGTCTGATCAATCTCTCGCGTAACCTGGCGCTCGGTCTGGGTCTTGGGTTTCTGATGTCGGCATCCGCGCTGGCGGCTGACAGCGCCACGGCGCGCCATCACCCCAAGGATGCGGAATTCAGCTTCGAGGGCCCGTTCGGCACCTATGACCGCGCCGCCCTGCAGCGCGGCTTCCAGGTCTATAAGGAAGTCTGCGCCGCCTGCCATGGCCTGCAGTTCATTGCCTTCCGCAATTTGGCGGACAAGGGAGGCCCGGAATTCACCGAAGCCCAGGCGCGCGCGCTGGCGGCGGCGGTGCGGGTTCCGGCCGAGCCCAATGAGCAGGGCGAAACCGTCGATGAAAAGGGCGTGCCCCTGACCCGTCCTGCGGTTCTGTCGGACAAGCTGCCGATGCCCTATCCGAACGAGAATGCCGCCCGCGCCAACAATGGCGGCTCGCTGCCGCCCGAATTGTCGCTGATGGTGAAGGCCCGCGAAGATGGCGCGCGGTATATCTATTCGCTGCTCACCGGCTATGATGAAAAGCCGGCTGCCGGATTCCAGACGCCCATCGGCATGCATTACAATCCCTACTTCGAAGGCTGGGCGATCGGCATGCCCAAGCCGATCAACGAAAATGGCGTAACCTATTCCGACGGCACCAAGGCGACCGTGGAACAGCAGGCTCATGACGTTGTGACCTTCCTGGCCTGGACCGCCGAGCCCAAGATGGAAGACCGCAAGCGCATGGGTTTTGGCGTGCTGATTTTCCTGGTGACCCTGGCGGGCCTGTTGTTCGCGGCCTACCGCAAGGTCTGGAAAGACGCGCATTAGGCCTCACGACCGTTACCAAACCGAGGCATTGCCCCTCGGGTCATAAATGTTAAAAGGGCGCCGTCTTCAAGGATGGCGCCCTTTTTCATGGCCAAAACCGTTCTCGGCATCGTCGGTGGTTCCGGAGTCTATGAGATTCCCGGCCTTGAAAACGCCAAGTGGCAGACCGTCAAAAGCCCGTGGGGCGAGCCGTCCGACCAGCTGCTGACCGGCACCTTCCATGGCGTGGACCTGGTGTTCCTGCCGCGCCACGGCCGCGGCCATATCCAGACCCCCTCTTCGATCAACTACCGCGCCAATATCGATGCCCTCAAGCGCATCGGGGTTACCGATGTAATCTCGGTCTCGGCCTGCGGCTCGCTGAAAGAGGAGTTGCCGCCCGGCACCTTTGTGATGGCCGACCAGTTCATCGACCGCACCTTTGCGCGCGAGAAGAGTTTCTTCGGACCCGGCTTCGTCGCCCATGTCCCGATGGCCCATCCGGTCTGTTCGCGCCTGTCTGGCGCGCTGACCCTGGCGGCGCGGGAGGAAAAGATCGATCACAGCGAAGGGGGCACCTATATCTGCATGGAGGGGCCGCAATTCTCCACCCGCGCCGAAAGCTTCCTGTATCGCAGCTGGGATTGCAGCGTGATCGGCATGACGGCGATGCCTGAAGCCAAGCTGGCGCGCGAGGCCGAGCTGCCCTACGCCATTGTTTCGATGGTGACCGATTACGACTGCTGGCATGACGATCACGAGCATGTGACGGTCGAAGCGGTGATCAAGGTGATGCACCAGAATGCCGCCAATGCCAGGAAGCTGATCATGGCGGTGGCGCCCAAGCTGGGCCCGGACCGCCAGCCTTCGACCTGTCCCGACCGGCCCGAAACGGTGCTGGACTTCGCGCTGATCACCGCGCCGGAAAAACGCGATCCTGCTTTGGCGGCGAAACTCGATGCGGTGGCCGGCCGCGTGCTCAAGAAGGTTTAAAGACATGGACTACAAAGCCGCGATCCGCACCATCCCCGATTATCCCAAGCCCGGGATCATGTTTCGCGACATCACCACCCTGCTCGGCAATCCGCGCGCCTTCCGCGCCGCGGTGGACGAGATGGTGCAGCCCTATGCCGGCATGAAGATCGACAAGGTGGCCGGGATGGAAGCGCGCGGCTTCATCCTGGGCGGCGCGGTGGCGCATCAGCTTTCGGTCGGCTTCATCCCGGTGCGCAAGAAGGGCAAGCTGCCCCATACCGTGATCGGCGAGGATTACGACCTGGAATATGGCAAGGACCGGGTCGAGATTCACATCGACGCGCTGGAGAAAGGCGAACGTATCCTGTTGGTGGATGACCTGATCGCAACCGGCGGCACCGCCTTTGCCGGCATCCGTCTTTTGGAACGGGCCGGCGCCAATATCATCGGCTGTTCCTTTGTCATCGATCTGCCCGAGCTGGGCGGCGCCGACAAGCTGCGCGCCATCGGCAAGCCGGTGACGGCGCTGGTGGCTTTCGAAGGGCATTAGGCGTTGAAGCTCTACACCAACGCCGCTTCGCCTTTCGCGCGCAAATGCCGGATTATCGCGCACGAACTGAAACTGAAGCTGGAAGAGGTCCGCACCCTGCCGATGCAGGAGCCGGAGTTTCGCCGCATCAATCCGCTGGGAAAGATTCCGGCGCTGGTGCTGGATGATGGCTCGGTGCTGATCGACAGCCCCGTGATCTGCGAATATCTCAACCATGCCGGTGGGGGCGCGTTCTTTCCCAACGACAGTATCTGGAAAGCGGATACGCGGCGCTGGAAGACGCTGGGGCTGCAGGCCTTGGGCGATGGCCTGGCCGACGCGGCGGTGGCCTGGATGATCGAAGGTCGTCAGCAGCCGGTCAATAAAACGCAGCGCACCCGGCACATGTCCGCGGTGACGGCCAGCCTGGATGTGCTGGAGCGGGCCAGCTTTGCCGCCGATCCCACCATCGGTGAGATTTCGGTGGCCTGCGCCTTGGGCTATCTGGATTTTCGCATGCCCGATCTTGATTGGAAAAGTTCCCGCCCCACATTAGCAGGCTGGTACGCGAAATTCTGCGAATACCCTTCGATGAAGGCGACGGCTCCGGCAAGTCCTTGAGGTTGAAGCGGGCATGAAAATCAACGGAAAGCATTACCGCTCTGTCTGGCCTGTCGGCGAGGATGCCTTCGGCATCATCGACCAGACCAAGCTGCCCCACGAATTCGTCACGCTGGTGTTGCGCGACGTGGAAGCCGCGGCCCATGCCATCAAGAGCATGCAGACCCGCGGCGCGCCGCTGATTGGCGCAGTGGGGGCCTATGGCCTGGCGCTGGCGGTGCGCGAAGACCCGTCTGACGATAATATCCAGAAGATGGTGGAGATGCTGGCGCAAACCCGGCCCACCGCCATCAACCTGAAATGGGCGCTGTGGCGCATGCGCGGCGCGCTGCTCAACCATCCGCACGACAGGCGCGCGGCGCTCGCCTGGCAGGAAGCCGCGCTGATCGCCGATGAAGACGTGGCGATGAGCCAGGCCATCGGCCAGAACGGCCTCAAGATCATCCGCGAGCTGGCGGACAAGAAAAAGGGCCAGACGCTCAACATCCTCACCCATTGCAATGCCGGCTGGCTGGCGACGGTGGACTACGGCACCGCCCTGGCGCCGATCTATCTGGCGCATGACGCGGGCATCGACCTGCATGTCTGGGTCGATGAAACCCGCCCGCGCAACCAGGGCGCCTCGCTGACAGCGTTCGAACTGGGCAGCCATGGCGTGGATCACACCATTCTGGCCGACAATGCCGGCGGCCATTACATGCAAGCCGGCGAGGTCGACATGGTGATCGTCGGCACCGACCGGGTCACCGCCAATGGCGATGTCGCCAACAAGATCGGCACCTATCTGAAAGCGCTGGCTGCCAAGGACAATGGCGTGCCTTTCTATGTGGCGCTGCCCAGCTCGACCATCGACTGGACCATCGCGGACGGCCGCGATATCCCGATCGAGGAACGCAATGCCGACGAGATCCTGAAAATGACCGGCCGCATGCCCGATGGCACCATCGCCACGGTGGAAATCGCCGCGCCCGGCAGCACCGCCGCCAATCCCGGTTTCGATGTCACCCCGGCGCGGTTGGTGACCGGGTTGATCACCGAACGCGGCACTTGCGCCGCTACACCCGAAGGCTTACGCAGCCTGTTTCCTGAGGAATAGAGTTCCATGAAGTCGAGCTGGTCGGACAAGGACGCGCAGGATTTCATCGCCAAATACGCCCCCCAGGGCGTCAATGCGGACCTGGCGGTGCGCACCTACACCACGCGCCTGCTCGGCAGCGACCCGAAGATGGTGCTGCATGGCGGCGGCAATACCTCGGTGAAGACGACCGTAAAAGACCAGCTGGGCGAAGATGTGGATGTGATCTGCATCAAGGGCTCGGGCTGGGACATGGGAGTGATCGAACCCGTCGGCCTTCCCGCCGTGCGGCTGGAGCCGCTGCGCAAGCTGCGCAAGCTGGACAGACTGTCCGACGAGGACATGGTCAACTTCCAGCGCATCAACCTACTGGATTCCACTTCGCCCAATCCGTCGGTCGAGACCCTGCTGCACGCCTTTCTGCCGCACAAATTCATCGATCATGTTCATTCCACCGCCGTGCTGGCGCTGACCGACCAGCCCGACAACAAGGCGTTGGTGGAGGAAGTCTATGGCGACCGCGTCGCCTATGTGCCCTACACCATTCCGGGTTTCGCCCTGGCCAAGGCCGTGGCGGAGGTGTTCGACAAGCATCCCAAGGCCGAAGGCCTGATCCTCTTGCAGCATGGCATCTTCACCATGGGCGACACGGCCGAGCAGGCCTATTCGCGGATGATCGAATTTGTCACCATGGCGGAAGAACGCTTGAAGCTGCAGCGCAAGACCGCAGCAGTGGCCAAGCTGCCGTCCAATCTCGCGACCCTGCCGGAAATCGCCCCCATTCTGCGCGGCGCCGTGGCGATCGAGAAGAACCCGCTGTCCGGCACCGCCAAGCGGCAGATACTGGACTTCCGCACCAATCCGCAGATCCTCAGCTTTGTGAACGGCGCCGAACTGTCGCGCTACAGCCAGGTCGGCGTGGTCACGCCCGACCATACCATCCGCACCAAGAACTGGCCGATGGTGGTCCCGGCGCCTCAAGCCGGCAAGCTGGAGGAATGGGCCAAGGATGTGCACGCGGCAGTCGATGCCTTCGTCGCCCGCTATCACAAATATTTCGAGGTCAACAACGCCAAGAGCCCGGTGAAGAAGAAGGAGCTGGACCCGCTGCCGCGCGTCATCCTGGTGCCGGGCGTGGGCATGTTCGGCATCGGTGCCACCGCCAAGGATGCCGCCATCGCCGCCGACATCGCCGAGAATGCGGTCGCCGTCATCACCGACGCCGAAGCCATGGGCGAGTATCGCAGCATCAGCGAATTCGACATGTTCGAAGTGGAATACTGGTCGCTGGAACAGGCCAAGCTGGGCAAGTCCAACGAAAAGTCCTTGGCCCGCCAGGTGGCGGTGATCACCGGCGGCGCGTCGGGCATCGGCGCGGCCACCGCGAAAGCCATGGCCAAGGAAGGCGCCGAAGTCGCTATCCTGGACCGCGATCTGGAAGCAGCCAAGGCGGCTGCCAAGAAGATCGGCGGCAAGGCGCTGGCGGTGGAATGCGACGTCACCGACCCCATGAGCGTGCGCGCGGCCTTCGACAAGGTGGTGTCCACCTTCGGCGGCGTGGACATCGTGGTGTCCAATGCCGGCGCGGCCTGGCAGGGCACCATCGGCCATGTCGATGACGAGACCCTGCGCAAATCCTTCGAGCTGAATTTCTGGGCCCATCAGGCCGTGGCGCAGCACGCCACCCGCATCATGCTGGCCCAGGGCACCTATGGCTGCCTGCTGTTCAACACCTCCAAACAGGCGGTCAATCCGGGCAAGGATTTCGGGCCGTATGGTTTGCCCAAGGCGGCGACCCTGTTCCTGGTCAAGCAATATGCGCTGGATCACGGCAAGGACGGCATCCGTGCCAATGCGGTCAATGCCGACCGCATCCGCTCGGGTCTTCTGACCGACGAGATGGTGGCGGCCCGCTCCAAGGCGCGCGGCGTCTCCGAGACCGATTACATGAGCGGCAATCTTCTAAAGCGCGAAGTGACGGCGGAAGACGTGGCCGATGCGTTTGTGTATCTCGCCACTGCCTCGAAAACCACGGCGGCGGTCGTCGCCGTTGACGGCGGCAATATCGAAGCGAGTATGCGCTAGAACGAGACTGGAAAAGTCTGATGAAGTGCGGGCAGCTGCGCTTCTGCCCGTTGTCGTAGCGAAAAGTCGCTTTGGCAGTCTGCTATAAAGGTCTGCAAGCAAATCATCACGTCATTAATGAATGACGCAGTTCCAATCATCACCAATTTTGGATGTTCGTTCGGGTTAAACGCATGCCGTCCCCCATTGTGATATCCGAACATCTTAATAGTTGGGTTTTTTCTGTGTAGTTCTGCTTCTGCACTGAAGGCATGAAGTAGTGAACATCTGGCCGCGTACACATCCACGCCTTGGTACTTGTAAACTTGGTTATCGGCGGCTTTGACGTATTTATCGACCCAGGCAATGAAGCCACCCCTAGCAGGCTGTTGAAAAACCTATCGCAGATTTTGGCATTTGATGATTCACTCGATGGGGGAATGCGTCGAGGCAATTGGAATGCGTGGCAGGGATGAACGCTCAGGATCGCTGTTTT